>NZ_JBFTLO010000010.1:0-145925 GCF_056396485.1 Psychrobacillus sp. 05T411
AAATGGCTTAGGGCAACCAACCGATGACTGGGAGCAACCAGTTCTACTACGAAAGCAACTAAATCTGCATGAGAGCAACCAAATTACTCGTGAAAGCAACCAATTTTCAAAAAGGCTCTTTACCTGATGTGAGAAAACTATAATTCCGACATATTATAGGAATTCTATGTCTTAAATCCCGTCGAACACGCCTGGCCGGCATCTACTCGAGTAGATTGTCGCGTTCGCAGTGGATATTGTTTCGTTCAACCATTTATTGTTAATATGGGATCTCAATAATTTGGCAATTTCCATTGATTTTCGCTGCAGGGCGGCGACTCCAGTGGAGGCCAACACGATGTTGGTCACGAAGGCGTTGCCACACGATGTGGCGTTTTTAGCCTTTGTTCCTCTGCCTGAGTAAGATGAGACTTCACAACGTACGCGCAAGCGGCGGTGAAGGCTCATCACTCGCCCCACGGAAAGCGTCCGTCCTGCAGCGAAAATCCTAGCGGTCACTAGTCAACGCACTACGTCGCAGTATCTTTATACTGCGCAACTATCCTGTATGATAGAATTCCTTTGCCAAAAAATCCATCATGGCACCTCTTTAATAGCTCTTAGCAAGGCGTTTTTCAAGGTATCCTACTCCCATACTTAATGGAATTGTAAGTACTAAATAAAACAATGCAACAAATATGTATACTAAAACGAAGTGTATCTGTTTTATTGTGTAGAATGAAACGCTTCCAAAATCTTAACTGGCGCAGGACTATTAGTATATGATAAGATTCATCTTATGAAAAAATGAAAAGGTAAAGAAGGAATTAAAAAATGGCAGTGAGGAAGAAGAAAGATCTAGGGGAAAAGTTAAATCTATTTCATTTAACTTGGCCCATTTTTTTAGAAGTATTTTTGTTTATGTTAATGGGAATTGCCGATACATTTATGCTAAGTGCACTTTCGGACAATGCAGTGTCTGGAGTTGGTGCCGCCAACCAATATATACAAATTGCTATTTTAGTTTTAGAAGTAGTAGGAAATGGAGCGGCGATCGTTGTTTCGCAATATTTAGGCTCCAAGCGATTTATCGAAGCTTCAAAGATTTCGGGGCTTGCAGTTACATTGAATTTAGGTGTTGGGATTTTATTAAGTATTGGCTTTATAATTTTCTCAAAGAAAATTATGATCTCGATGAATTTGCAAGGGGATGTGCTTGTTTATGCAAATCAATACTTGTCGATTGTCGGAGGAGCAATATTCCTACAAGCTGTCATTAATGCTTTAGCAGCCATTATTCGAGTGCATGGATATACGAAGCAGACGATGCTCGTGTCTCTAGGGATGAATATTATTCACGTCGTTGGTAACTATGTATTAATCTTTGGTAAGTTTGGATTCCCAGAATTGGGTGTGCAAGGTGCAGCAATTTCTTCGGTAGCAAGCCGACTTGTTGCCATGCTTGTGTTCTTCTGGTTGTTGTATCAAGTGATGGAATACCGGGTGAAAGTAGCTTACTACTTCACCATGTCTAAAGAGTATATTCGTAAAATATTACAAATTGGATTACCATCTGCTTTTGAACAGATTTTATATCAAGGATGTCAAATTGTATTCCTTTATTATGTAACGTATTTAGGAGCAGAGTCATTAGCGGCAAGACAATATGCAGTGAATATATCGATGTTCACTTATCTATTTGCAATAGCAATTGGAATGGGTTCGGCGATCATTGTCGGAAGACTGGTTGGTGCCAATGAAAAAGACGTGGCGTATAAATCTGTATGGAAAAGTGTGAGATGGGCGTTATTGTTCACGCTCGTTATGGTAGGGATTGTCATGATATTCCGGATTCCACTGATGAGTTTGTTTACGAGTAACGAACAAGTTATTCAAATCGGTGCATCTGTATTAATCTTAAGCATTTTACTAGAGACTGGTCGTACAATGAATATTGTTATTATTAACTCATTAAGAGCGGCTGGAGACGCAAAATTTCCAGTGGCTATGGGTGCATTGTCTATGGTGATGATGAGTTTGCCATTAGGATACTTTTTAGTTTTCGTATTGGATTTAGGTCTGCCGGGAATTTGGCTGGCAATAACAGCTGATGAATGGACAAGAGCTATTATTATGTATTTTAGATGGAAGGGTAGAAGATGGGAAAAGTTTGCCCTCGTTAAACCTATAGAAGAAAAAGAAAGACCAAGTGAAAGCTAAGTATATGCTTTCCTTGGTCTTTTTTGTTAATTATTCACTAAGGTTGCGCAAGTTTCAAGATTTAATGTTTTCAACTGCTCAACTGCTTTTTTCAGTGTTTCAACATCTTGTACAAGTGCAATTCGTACGAAGCCCGCACCTTCTGTTCCAAACACCGTACCTGGTACCAAAACGACACCGGTTTGGTTTATTATTTCAAAAGCAAACTCTTTATCGTCCATATCATAAGGGTATTTAGCCCATACGAACATACCGCCACTAGAAGGCGCTACGGTCCAACCTAAATCTGCTATTCCTTGCATTAATACTTTATGACGCTCTGCAAAGGTTTTGCGTAAACGTTCCGTAATTTCTTCCGCATTATTTAGTGCTGCAATCCCTGCTTCTTGAATTGGTTCGAAAATACCAAAGTCTAAATTCGATTTAAGTTGCTTCATAATGCTAATCATTTCTGCATTTCCAACGATATAGGCAATACGTGTACCAGCTAAGCTAAAACTTTTGGATAATGAATTAATCTCCATGCCGACTTCCATTGAACCAGGTGTTGTTAGGAAACTACTTGGTGCATCCCCGGAAAAGTAAAATTCAGAATAAGCGGCATCATGCAAAATAATCACGTTGTATTTATTTGCAAAAGCTACAACTTTTTCGAAGAAAGCTTCATCGGGCATTGCTGGAACAGGGTTTCCTGGAAGATTCAATATCATTAGTTTCGCTTTATATGCGATTTCCGCTGGGATTGTATCTAAATCAGGTAAATAACCGTTCGCTTCAGACATGCTCATATAGTAAGGAACCGCACCTGCAAGTTTAATCCCAGCATCATATGCAACGTATCCAGGGTTGGTTGTTAACACAATATCCCCTTCATTGCAAAATGCTATTGGAAGATGAACAAGTCCTTCTTGTGAACCCATCGTTTGTAAAACCTCTGTTTGTGGGTTTAAATCAACGTTTACACGTCGTTTATAATAATCCGCCACAGCTTCGTTAAAACGTTGTGTTCCACTAAGCATGTAGCCGTATGAATGTTCAGAAAAACTTTGTTCAGATAGAACTTTTCTTATTTTTTCATCAGGAGGTAAGTCCGGACTACCTAAGCTTAAATCGTACACTTCATAACCAGCTGCTTGTTTTGCTGCGGCTGCTGCTTTTAAATCACCGAAAATTGCAGGTTCAAATATGGACATTTTTCTAGATGGTTCGATATTCAATTAAAAGCACTCCTCGCATATGTAAATAATTTTATCATTCATTGTATCACAACTTACATTTGAAATGTGAAAAAACTGAATGCAATATATCAGATATTGCGACTATTTTGTGAATAAATAAAAAAGCTACTAGCACTCTAATGTGAGAGTACTAGCAGCTTTTAGTTGTTGGCTAATTCTATGAAAAGTAAAACTTTTTTCAGCAAAAGTCTTCCACTTTATTAAAAGTGAGAAGTATATTAATAATAACGGCTATTCAGTGGGGGCAAATTCCTAGCTGAATAAAGTTAAAGCCTCCGGCGGATGTCACAAATTTTGAAAGGAGTTAATTGAGCGAGTTCAATTCAAAATTTGGACGCAATTAGGCCAAGGCGAAATTGATTAATTAAATAAGTGATCCACCTTTTTCCATATACTGAAGAATACCTTCAGCAGCACGGTAAGATAATGCACCTACTGTACCAGTTGGGTTGTATCCAGCGTTTTGTGGGAAAGATGATGCCCCTACAACGAATAGGTTCTCGACATCCCACATTTGAGAGTAATTGTTGACTGCTGATGTCTCAGGATCAGCACCCATAATTACACMACCAGTATTATGAGTAGATTGATACTCGGCTACATTATATGGTCCAAGATCTCTACTAGTATCGATATGATCCGCACCCATTTCTTTTAGGATTGCTTCACACTTATCGGCCATAAACTTGGTCAATTGACGATCTTGTTCTTCAAAGTCAAAAGTGATTCGAACTAATGGATCCCCAAATGCGTCTTTATAAACAGGATCTAGGTCAAGGAAATGTTGTTTATAAGCCATTGAAGCACCTTCACCTTTGACACTTAAGGAAGCATTTGTATATTTTAAAGAAGCATCTTTAAACTCTTTCCCCCATGACTTAGTGCCTGATGGGACTTGGTTATTTGCAATAGGTCTTTGTCCGGTTTGCCCAAGGATAATCATGCCTCCGTGGATGAAATCTAAATCGGAGTGGTCGAAATTATCTCCATTAAAATCATCGATTATCATCCCTAAACCGCCGGAACCAAGAAAGTTGTTGAATTTATGGTCATCGAAGTATCCTGTTGCAGCACCTTTACGAATTTGGTAAGCATAGTTTTTCCCGATAACTCCAGTACCAGTAGTTGGATCGTATGGTCTTCCAATTCCAGATAATAGAAGAAGACGAACGTTTGTGAATACATAACCTGATAATACGACAACATCCGCAGGTTGCTCGAATTCTTCTCCAGTAGTTAAATCTGTGTAAAGAACTCCAGTAGCTTTTCCGTTTGAGTATAAAATACGACGTACTTCAGAATGTGGACGAATTTCAAAGTTACCCGTAGCTTTTGCAACTGGTAGTACAGTTACACCAGGTTCTGCTTTTGCACCGTATTCACAGCCGAAACGCTCACAGAACCCACAGTATTGACAAGCTGCACGTGAAATTCCATCTGGGTTTGTATAGGCTTCAGATAGATTGGCAGATGGTTGTACATAAGGATGATAACCCATGCGTTTTGTAGCATCGTCAAACAAACGCATTGCTTCTGTTTTTTTCATCGCTGGTGTAGGGAATGGATTGGAACGCTTTCCACCTAGTGGATTGTCTTCACCGGAAATCCCTGCCATTTTTTCATATTTATCATAATACGGCTCTATTTCATCATAGGTAATACCCCAGTCTTGAATAGTCATATCCGCAGGTATTTTATCCACACCATACTTTTCAATCGTTTTGGAGCGTAATTCAAAATCGTATGGTAGGAAGCGGAAGTTTTGACCATTCCAGTGTGCACCAGAACCACCAACACCAACACCAATTAGGAATGATCCATATGATCGCATTGGAAGCGAACGCATTTTGTCGTTGTTACGGAAAGTAATCGTTTCTTTTGAAAGATCTTGCATCATTTCATGGCGAACCGCATATCTAAGTTCGTCATGCGCCATAAAATAATCTTCTGTTTTTCTATCTTTTCCTCGCTCTAATCCGACAACTTTTTTACCTTGCTTTGTTAGTTCAGATGCGATAATACCTCCAGACCAGCCAACGCCAATTGTGACTACATCTACTTTAGGTAATTTTGTTACCATTATTTTTTCCCCCTCAATCGTTCACTCTATTAATTAGGATATTATTAGTGTTTATGTTGTGAATTTAAAGCCGCTGGTTCCACTACAGTAAATTCTTTTTCAACGATATCTAAAAAGCTCATTTGATGACCTGGGAAGTTTTTCATCTTCCAACCAGCCATATTTGCATTACCGCCGTATAGTGGGTCAGCGTAAGCGCCTTCAATTGTTGCTGTTCTTAGAACACCAAAGAAGTGCGCKGAAGATATTCCTTTAAGTTCTACATTTCCATCAGCAAATTCTGTTAATATTGCATCTTGTTCTTCCTCTGATAAATCCGTGAAAGATTTATCATATGTATTTAAACTTTGTTCTTCTATCCCTTTTAAACCGATTTCAAAAATTTGTTGTCGATTTTGACGACCTTGATAGCCTTGCGTAGCTTCACCAGGGAAGAAAGGACCGGATGTGTATTCTTTTGATCCCATGCCCCAAGCGCCTGCTAGTTGATGGTCAATATAGTAAGCAACTAGTAATTCCTTTGCTCCAGGACCGTTATCATCTGCTGGGAAGATTCTTTCAGCTGCAGCCTCTGTAATACGATATTGTTCTGGTGTAAAGTACATTAAAGCAACGTTTAAATTAGAAGAAGTGGCCTCTGAGTGGACATGCGTTTCAGTAGTTGTCGTATTTTCTTCTTTCGATAAAAGGCTACCAAGTGCACCACCTAGAACAACCCCACCAACTGTTAATCCTGAGTTTTTAATAAACGTACGTCTAGAAGAACGTTTATCTAAAAGTGGATTATTTTTTTCCTGCTCTGTCATAATAAAACCTCCAATTTAAAATAAATAAAATTTCATTTTCAAGAATTTCACTAGGTAAATATTCGGCATTTTAATAGAAAATAGCTTGCCAGTTATAGATTACTGAAAATACAGCAGTACAAACTAACAAAGTAGCGATAAAATATGTATGCTTTTTGCCTGTCCAGCAAAGAACGATAATAGCTAGCCCAATACCTGCTCCTAATAATGCAAACCATGGGAATGCGTATACATTATGTTGAAAAAAAAGAAACAGGGCAAAATCTGCGACGATAAATAACGCAAAAAGAACTTGGTTCAATATTTTAAGTTCTTCTAAACTGTATTGAGACAAATGGAATCTCCCCTCCTATTTTCTAGTTAATATAAATTATTAATTAGAAGTTATTATTTAAAAACAGTGATTCAAAACAACCATACTTATTCTACTACAAATTTTCAAACTTTGGTCACATTTTTGTCGAATTATAAAAATGTTTAAATTCAGAATATTTTAAATTGGATCTGTAGGCAAAAATGAACCTTTGAATGTAGCAGAATTTCCAAGTATAAACCAATTCTGTTTTTAGGGTTTTATTTAGATCTTATAGTCATTTAGCACTTGTATGTATTTACAAATTGAAACGGAAGAGTATAATGTGTATTGATACAAAACAACCAAAATTTTTGTCATAAAAATACTATTACGCTTAAGCCACATGAATTATATATAAAGTTGCAAGGAGGAAATATCATGCCAAATATTGGAGTACCAGGTTTAATCATTATTTTAATCATTGCTTTAATCGTTTTTGGTCCGAAAAAATTACCTCAGTTAGGTAGAGCAGTTGGACAAACATTAAAAGAATTCAAAAACTCAACAAAAGATATCGTGGACGATGTAGCCGAAGAGTTTAAATTAGACGATAAAGAAACAGAAGCTAAAAAGAAAATATAAAACGAAAAGCCAACTATTAAATAGAAATAGTTGGCTTTTTTGTATGTATAAAAAGTGAAATCGGTCGGTTGGAGCTTATTTAACTTTTTATATTATTTACACGGAAAGTAGTGGGGATTGATGGCTGTGCTCCCATTTGAGTGACAACGTATGCGGCTACTTTCGTAGCGTAGAGAATGCTGTCTTTTAGCGTGTTTCCTTGACATAGTGCTACGGCAAAAGCACCGTTAAAAGCATCTCCAGCACCAGTTGTATCTTTAACAACTACTTCGTTAGCTTGAATATGCCCATGCTCATAATGATTCATGTAATAAGTGCCTTTTGCACCTAATGTTACTACTATTGCTCCAACCCCTTTTTGGAGTAAGAGGGAGCATGCTTGAAACAGATCCTCTTCCGTTTCTGTTTTCAAACCAGTTAGTATTGCTAATTCCGTTTCGTTTGGTGTTAGTATAGCTACTTTACTCAATAATGAATCGCTAATTTGTTGCGCAGGAGCTGGATTTAAAATAACTTTTACATCTTTTTGTGACGCAATATTAGCAGCAGTCTCGACTGCCGGCATTGGAATCTCCAATTGTAAGAGTAGGATATCGCTCGATATAATTCTTACTGTATTTTCTTCTATTTGTTCGGGTGTGACAAGAAAGTTTGCTCCTGGAAAAAGGACGATAGAGTTTTCACCTGAGTCCGCCAATTGGATAATGGCTTGTCCTGTCATGCCAACGCTTTGTACTGCTGTAGTATTTACTCCTTTATCCTGCAAATTTTGTATTATCTGTTCTCCAAAATTATCTGCTCCGACATTCCCTATGAAATGAACATTCGCACCTAATTGTCCAGCAGTAACTGCTTGATTTGCACCTTTTCCGCCGAAGAACAACTCATGTTTTGTGCTATGTAATGTTTCTCCAGCTGTTACGATATGCGGAACTAAATATACAAGGTCCATATTGGTACTTCCTGCGACTGTGATGTTCATGTATTGTTCTGCTCCCTTTGACTATTTATCAATTAATTCAAACACTCATTTTTCTTACTGCATCTATAAATTGTTCCACGAACTTTTCTCTATTGATTGTGTGCAACACTTTCGCGTTATGCGGAAGACCTGTTTGTTGCGCATAATCTACTACCGTAGTTCCGGCAGTGAGTTTACCTTCTATTTCTACAGCAACGTAGCAGTCGTCTCCTTCAAAGAGCTCCGGGGTTAATACATAAGACACTGCACATAAATCATGTAAATGTATTTGGTCCTCAAAGCCAGGAGCATGAAAAGCGGTTTGCTTAGCTGAATATATGTAGAAGCGAAGCATTTGAGCAACTTTTGAAGCAAAGTCAGAGCCTATTGCTTCAATTTCTTTTATCTCTTCTAATGTAACATATGCTTTATGCGTAACATCCAGCCCGCTCATGATTATAGGAAGGCCTGAACGAAAAACTATGTCCGCTGCGTGTGGATCTACGTATACATTAAATTCCGCCGTCGGGGACATATTTCCTCCAACTGCGGCACCGCCCATGTAGGAGATATATTTAATTTTTGGTTTTACTTCGGGATGCGCAAGTAGTAGAGCACCAACGTTAGTAAGGGGACCAGTTGCGATAAGTACTATTTGTTCATCGCTAGATAACAGTGTTTCTTTCATCGCTTCGATTGCTGATCGATTACTTACTTCAATAGTTGGTTCTGGAAACTGAACATTGCCCAATCCATTCTCGCCATGCACTTTATCAGCAATTTCAAGTTCGCGGAAAAACGGCTGATCTAAGCCTCTAGCGATTTCTATATTTTTTTTCATATAACTCGTAAATGTGCGTGCATTGTGGATTGTAATTTCTTGCGTTTGGTTACCTGGTTCAGTTGTGATTAGTTTGATATCCAGTTCCGGATGTGCAAAAGCAAGTGTTAACGCCATTACATCATCTATCCCTGGGTCACAATCGATTATTACTGGTATTGTCATTTATCTACACCTCATGCTATTTTATTTATTTAAATGCATATATTTTCTACTACACGTTATTGCATACAATATTATTTGTCAAATGAATTTCTAAGCTAAACAAATCAGTGGATAGTACATGAAAAGTAATTATGGTATGATAAACTTAGTAACAGGTACTAATAATAGGTATAGTATATTAGCATAATAAAATGGAGGTTCATATGAAAGATTTAATCCAATTAAAAGATAAGAATATCGTAGTAATGGGTGTTGCAAACGAGCGCAGTCTTGCATGGGGAGTAGCAAAATCATTATTTGATGTCGGCGCAAATGTTATTTTCACGTATCGTAAAGAGCGTTCTTTAGGAAAAATTGAAAAAGCATTAGCAGATAATAATTTAGAAGCAAAGTTAGTAGTGGAATGTGATGTTAATAGCGATGAAAGCATTAAAGCTGCATTCGAAAAAATCGGAAGCGAAGTAGGGGTCATTCACGGTGTTGTACATTCTGTAGCATTTGCACATGCCGAAGATTTGAAAAACGATTTCCTTCAAACAACTAGAGACGGTTATGCATTTGCACAAGATACAAGTGCCTATTCACTAATTGCAGCAGCTCGTGAAGCAGCGCCATTTATGACAGAGGGCGGCTCTATTGTAACGATGACGTACTTAGGAGCAGAGCGCGTATTAGAAGGTTATAACGTGATGGGAATTGCGAAAGCATCACTTGAAGCATCCGTTAGATATTTGGCGCTAGATTTAGGGAAACAGAACATTCGCGTGAATGCTGTTTCAGCGGGAGCAGTACGTACGCTAGCTGCAAAAGGGGTTTCTTCTTTTAACACTATTTTGCATAAGATTGAAGAAACTTCTCCACTAAAACGAAATGTAACTGCTGATGAAGTTGGCGATATGACAGTTGGGCTTCTAGGGAACTTATCTCGTGGAGTAACTGGAGAAGTTGTTTACGTAGATTCTGGCTATAATATTATGGGATAACCCAATACAAATGAAAGCTATCTTCGGGAATATTTTCGAAGATAGCTTTTTTTCTGGAAGTAATTGGTCGGAAACAACCAATTCTTAAAATAGCAAGTTTACTTGGAGTGAAAATACTATAATTTCGACAGATTATAGTGATAATGCGTCTTAAAAGACTTATTAGGTGACCGCTAGGATTTTCGCTGCAGTCGTGCGATTTCCGCCGGGAAAGCGTCCGCCCTGCAGCGGAAATCAAAGGAAATTGTTTGTTTACTCCATATCAACTTGCTAAAAATAAAATCCAGTTTATGGAGTGTTTTCATCCAGTAAATGGCTTAGGGCAACTAATTTACAATTGAAAGCAACCAATTCTACTTGGAAAGCAATCAGATCAGTGCGAGAGCAACTAAACTATCAATGAAAGCAACCAATTCTTAAAATAGCAAGCCGACTTGGAGTGAGATAACAAGGAATACGAAGAATTATTCCAATAAGTGGTTGATAGAAAAGAATTTTATTCTAAAAAATGCGCTCTTTATTTAGAGACCGAATTTTCTAATTAGATTGAATAAACATTACGTAGTAGACTGGATTAATTTAATCTCTGATATGTATCGACACTAAATTAGATGGTAATACCCATGGATTGGAGCGGAAGGGCGGCGACTCCAACGGGATTAAGTGGGCATGATGAGACTTCACAACGTACGCGCAAGCGGCGGTGAAGGCTCATCGCTCACCCCGTGGAAAGCGTCCGCCCTGCAGCGAAAATCCTTGTGGTAACTTCTTAAGACGCATTATCCCTATTACGTGCATTGTCCTCGTTTATTATATTGGGCGGGATATATTCTGATTTAATCAATGGAGCATTTCTTTTAAATGTATGTAAACTCATGAAAAGTAAGCTAAAAATCATCAAAGGCAATCCAATCATAATACCTAAATGAAATGGTTCTTGTAAAAAGAAAATACCTAGAACAATTGCGACAAAGGGACTGATAAATGTAACCATTGATGCAAGAATAGGACCCCCTGTTGAAACGATTTGATAAAAAATAACATAGCCGAGACCAGCACAAAGACAACCTAATACTAGGAGCGGTAAGATTATTTCCCATGTTCCTAGGTACTTAAATGCATAAGGTTCCATAAATACACTAATAATACCATTTATTATTGCCGAGATAAGAAGTGTCCAGAAACCTAAAAGAACGGTAGGGATGTTTGTATAATATTTTTTTATCCATATGGAATTCAATGCGTATGCCATTGTAACAGCGAACATAAGAAAAGCATGGAAAATGGAAAACTGACTGCTAGACGTTTGGCCTGAAAAAATCATTAAAACAATGACTGCCACAAATCCTATTAATAGACTAGAAGTTTGGTTCCAAGAAGGTTTTGCTTTCAGGATAATTGTTGAAAATATTAAAGCAAACAAAGGAGTAGTAGCATTTAATATTCCACTTAAACTCGAATCAATTCCTTGAAGAGAGAAGGCCATAATATTCCAAGGGATGGCCGCTCCTAAAGCTAGAACGAATACAAAAAATGGCCGAATTTTTAGATGCATTCGATTTTTTTTTAGCAATACAAACGGTAAAAGTGCAACTAAGCCAAATAAGCAACGAAAAAATACAATAGTAGGGGGCTTAAAAACATCTAAAAGTTCTTTTGTCCACATGAATGAAGATCCCCATAAAAAACTAAGAACGAGTAAGTAGATGATAGATTTCATCATTTATTTACACGAAAAGAATAGGGTATAGTAGGTTGTGCTCCCATCTGTGTGACAACGTATTCTGCAATTTTTGATGCATACAGAATGCTTTCTTGCAATGAGTTTCCTTGACGCAAACCTACCGCTAAAGCACCGTTAAATGCATCACCCGCACCAGTCGTATCTTTTACTTCTACTTGATTTGCTTGTACATAGCCATGTTCATTGCTATTCATATAATAGGAACCTTTTTCTCCTAATGTCACAACTACTGCTCCTACGCCTTTTTGAATCAGTAAAGAACACGCTTGGAACAGCTCTTCTTCGGTGTTTGTTTTTAAACCAGTTAGTATTGCTAACTCGGTTTCATTTGGTGTTAGTATGGAAACTTTACCTAGTAATGAATCGCTGATTTGTTGTGCAGGTGCTGGATTTAAAATAATATGTACCCCTTTTTTTGAAGCGATGTCTGCAGCAGCCTCGACTACGGGTATAGGAATTTCCAATTGTAAGAGAAGAACCTCACTTTCTTCTATTTTGTCTTTAGCAGCATAGATTTGTTCTCTTGTAACAAGAAAATTTGCTCCGGGAAATAATACGATAGAGTTTTCTCCAGAATCCGCAACTTGAATAATTGCTTGACCAGTCAATCCCATTTTTTGTACAGCGGCGGTCTTTACTCCTTTATCTTGTAAGTTTTGCTTTACTTGTTCTCCGAAATCATCTGCTCCAACATTTCCTATAAATTCGACATTAGCACCTAATTGACTAGCAGTTACCGCCTGATTAGCACCTTTTCCTCCGAAAAACAGTTCATGTGTGGTGCTGTGTAAAGTTTCACCGGCTTTCACGATATGCGGAACCCTATATACAAGGTCCATATTAGTGCTTCCTACAACTGTGATGTTCACGTATTGTTTGGCCCCTTTCATTGACTACGTTGTGTAAGAATAGCTTCAATTAATTGATTTTTTGATAAAATACCAGGGGAGAAATCAAGTAATTTTGCCATTTGGGCAACAGCGGGTGGTTTTAACATACTTTTTTCTAAAACCTCTGTATTATAAAAGACTTTTTGTGCATTATCATCGGCTACTAATTGGCGGTTTGCCATTACTATAATGCGAGTAAAATAATCTGTTACAAACTCCATATCATGAGTAATGGTAATAACAGATTTCTGCTTTTCTTCTAATACTTGAAGCAGGTTTCCTAATACTTGTAAACCAATTTTATCTTGTCCAGCGGTAGGTTCATCTAAAATGATAATATCCGAATCCATAGCTAGTACGGATGCTATTGTGACAAACTTTCTAACAGAGTATGGTAGGTTGTAAGGATTTTCTTCTGCAAGCTCAGAGATTCCACATAATTTCATCGCCCAATCAGTAAGTGCATCTACTCGTTCAGGTTCGAATCCCATATTTTTAGGACCAAAACGAACTTCAGATTCTACATCATTATGGAATATTTGATCATCGGGATTTTGGAAAACATATCCTACTTTTCTTGAAACTTGTGCTGTTGTGTGATCTTTTGTGTCCCAGTCTCCTACTAAAATAGTGCCTTCTGTAGGTTTTAATAATCCATTCATTAGCTTGACTGCTGTCGTTTTACCAGCACCATTTTGTCCTACAATGGCCACACGTTCTCCAGAGGCAACAGAAAGTGTAAGGTTTTCTAGCGCCTTTGTTCCATCGGGATATGAAAAGCTTACATTAGTTAAATGAAGTTCAGTCATGAACAGCTACCTCCGTTCTATTTAATGCTTTGGCTAATTCTTCATCACGAATCGGTAGGAAAGAAAGGGGGATACCAGATTTCTGTAATTGAAGGGCAATTTCCGTAACATGTGGATATTGAATTTGATATTTTTCAAACTCGGGGTCCGCTAATACTTCACGAACAGGACCTTGCATAACAAGTTCTCCTTTGTGCATGACAAGTAGATCATCCGCGTATTCTGCGATCAGATCCATCTTATGTTCTACTAAAACGATTGTCTTTCCTCGCTCTTTCATCAGCCGTATAATTTCAAATATTTGCTCTGTACCAACAGGGTCGAGTTGAGAAGTTGGTTCATCGATTACTAAAATTTCTGGATCCATTACAATAATGGACGCAAGTGCTACTCTTTGCCTTTGTCCACCTGATAGTTCAAAAGGATTTTTGTCACGTAAATATTCGATTTTGACCAGTTTTAGTACCTCTTCTACCCGAACTTTAATTTCTTCGACCGGAACACCCAGATTTTCTAAGCCATATGCTACTTCTTCAAATACGTTGTCTTTTACTCCCGATACCTGAATAAATGGATTTTGGAATACATATCCGACTTTTTCTCCAAGTTGCCCTAATTGGTAATCTGTTATTTTTGTATGATCAATTATTACTTCTCCATCTAAATCTCCTTTATAAAAATGGGGAACAAAGCCTCGTATTGTATTGCATAATGTTGTTTTTCCAGAGCCGTTATTGCCGATAATTGCAGTGAATTTTCCTTTTTCAATTGAAAATGAAATATTTTTTAAGACGGAGTCATCACTGACCGGATATCGATAAGATACATTTTTTAAATCAATCATAGCTGTCATAAGAAAAACCTCCATACTAATAGACCAATAACAACCAACGCAAATATAATTGGAAGAACTCGGTCGATATTACTTTTCGTTAGTTGGTGCAAACTTGTTTTTTTGACTGGAGCAGAGAAGGCCCTAGATTCCAATGTGATTGCTCTCTCTTCTGTTCCTGCAATAGAGGATAGAATAAGAGGTGTTAATGTTGGTATGAACGCTTTAGCACGTACAAATACGGAGCCCTCTGTTTCGACTCCTCGCGTTTTTTGTGCTTCCATAATCGTATTTGCTTGACGACGCATTTCCGGGATGATTTGAAGGGTTGATAAAACGACATATGCTCCCATTGGTGGCAATCCGATATCTTCTAAAGATTTCACGAAATCACGTACTTCTGTCATGCGGAAAAATAGGATAAAAACAGATCCAATTGCAAGTATGCGGGAAGTAAGCATTAGACTATATATAATTCCCTCTTGTTTTATCTCGAAGATTCCCCAACTCCAAAGCACATTTTCCCCTGGATAGAAAAACATTTGCATAATGAAGATGAAGATTAAAACAGTAACCAACGCTTTGAAAACAATACTTAAGAACTCTTTTGCAACACCCACAATCATTGCTATTAGTGTTAAAATAGGGAATATAGCAAAAGAAAATATATATCCAGGCGATATGAGTACTACCGCAAAGATAAAGAGAGTGAAATAGAACTTTGTCATAGGATGAAGTTGAAGTAATATATTCTGTTTCAAGTTACATACGCCCCTTATAAAAATAATTTCTTCCCGTTCAAGAATGTACTTAAATAGTTAAACGGGAAGAATAAAAATTATTTTTTGTTATTTCGTTTCATGTACAAGTCCCCATAATTCATCTTGGATAAATAACGATCGGACATGGCTTTTACGATAAAGTAGACGATTAACACGGATACGACTTTATCTGACACTTCAGTAATACCGCTTGAAGAGAAAACAGCTGTCCACATTGTCTGACCTGATGCTAGGAAAGCTGCTGTAATAAGAGAGGTACTACTTCCTGTTACTCCTCCAAATAAAAGAACAGTAATTGGAGCAGATACAACTACTGCAATAAGTGTGATAATGATTCCAGAAATAATTGTTTTAGGTATACTCTTGAAAAATCCATGTTTCGAAAGATAACCTGCTCCAACACCAATGGCCATAGATGTTAATGCGTACGGTAAAAAGGTTGGATTGAAAATTGCATTGATTAAATTTGTGATAAGACCAGCTAAAAGTGCGACCCATGGACCCGCAATCACACCGACAAGAATAGTTCCAATGGTATCTAAGAAAATAGGTAAGCGAAGTACATTAGTTAACTGGAAACCTACTAAGTTCACTGCTACTGCAATCGGAATTAACAGCATTGCCATCATATTAAAATCATCTTTAAAGCTACGTTTCATACATTTCTCCCCCTTTGTAATTTTTAGCCGATTTGTTGGCTCATTGTTTGAACGGCACTCAGAAATTGTTCAACAAACTTCTCTCTGTGAACCGTATGTAATACTTTCACATTATGCGGAAGCCCAGTTCGTTGTTCATAATCTACGACAGTTGTTCCGGCTGTCAGCTTGCCATCTAGTTCGACTGCCACATAACAGTCATCGCCTTCAAATAATTCAGGTGTCAATACATAAGATACTGCGCACAGATCATGTAAACGTATATGATTTTCAAAATCATCCTCATGAAATGCTGTCTGTTTAGCTGTGTGTACATAAAAACGTAGCATCTGAACAACTTTTTGTGCAAAATCAGTACCAATTGCTTCGATTCGATTTAATTCTTCTTTTGTAACGTATGCTTTATGGGTTACGTCTAATCCGCTCATAATAATTGGAATCCCGGAACGGAAGACAATGTCTGCAGCATGAGGATCGACATATACATTAAATTCTGAAGTAGGAGTCATATTTCCACCTACTGCAGCTCCACCCATATAAGAGATATATTTAATTTTTGATTTTACTTCTGGGTGTGCTAGTAGTAAGGCACCGACATTTGTCAAGGGTCCTGTCGCAATGAGTACGATTTGTTCGTCACTAGATAAAAGTGTTTCTTTCATCGCTTCTATTGCTGTTCTATTGCTTAATTGGATAGTCGGTTCTGGAAAAAGGACATCCCCAAGTCCGTTGTCACCGTGTACTTCATCCGCGATTTCAAGCTGGCGGAAAAAAGGATTGTCTAACCCTCTAGCAATCTCGATATCTTTTTTCATATAACTAGTAAAGGCAAGTGCATTGTGTATTGTTTTTGCTTGTGTTTGGTTCCCTGGTTCTGTTGTGATAAGTTTGATATCTAGTACTGGATGTGCAAAGGCAAGTGTTAGCGCCATTACGTCATCTATTCCTGGATCACAATCGATAATTACTGGTATTGTCATGTGTATACACCTCTATTTAATTTTTTTGTACTTTCTCTTATTATTAAAGTAGGTTCAAATATTACACTTTCGGTAGTCTTATTTTCTATTTTATTAATAAGTAGTTCTATCGCTTTTCTTCCCATTTCGTACGTATCTTGCCTAACGGTAGTTAATTTGGGGATTAATGCGGTTACTAATGGAATATCATCAAAACCAACGATGGATAGTTGATCAGGTATTTGAATTCCTATTTCATGAGCAGCTTGGTAAATACCACAGGCCATTAAGTCATTACTAGCAAATATAGCGGTCACCATGTTATTCTGTAGAAACTTTTTTGCTACTCGATAAGCGGTATCCATTTGAAAGTCACCAACCAAAACGGAGGATGCTGGAAGCTCTACAGCAGCTTCCGTGAGAGCGCGTTGAAATCCGAGAAGTCTTTGTTTTGAATTTTGAATCTCAGTTGGTCCCGTCATGCAGGCAATTTGAATATGACCCAAATCTGTTAGGTGTTTCCCTGCTAGATATCCACCTTTCTCATTGTCTAAAAAGACGCCTGAGTAATCAGTTCCTTCTTCTCCACGGTCAAATAGTACATAAGGGATTTTGCCACTTTGTAACTGATTTTTATTAGTCTTTGATAAACGATCCTTACTAGAAAGTAGTATTCCATCTACTTGTTGCTCTTTTAACAAACGTATATAATTTTCTTCTTTCCCGGATTGATCGTCTGAATTACAAATGATGAGACTATATTGCCTTTTATTTGCTTCATCTTCTGCGCCTCTACAAAGTTCTGGAAAATAAGGATTGGTGATATTAGGGACGATTAATCCGAGCATACTGGAGCGCTTCGTTACTAAACCGCGAGCTAACTTATTTGGTTGGTAATTTAGCTCTTTCATTACTTTAAGGACTTTCTCTCGAGTTTTTTGAGTCATTCCATCTTCTTTATTGTTTAATACCCGTGAAACTGTGGTAATTGAAACACCTGCCTCCCTAGCAATATCCTTAATCGTTAACTTTTCCATATATAATCACCTGTTCCTACTTTTAAGAAAACGTTTTACGAAAACGTTTTCTTAATTGTTATTCAGAATATTGTAAACAGTCACATTTGTCAATATTTTTTTGCGATATTACGAATGAAATGATAAATTGATTTATTAGAGTAGATCGTATCTAGTACGAAAAGATAAGCATATCGTGGCTTTAGCACATGCCGTAGATCTGAAAAGAGTTTTCTATATTATGGGTTAACTTCGAATGAAGAGGGGAGAACGAGATGACGCAGCTCCAAATAGCCCTTGCTAAAAAAGGGGTTGTCATTTGCTGTATAAACGTAAATAAAACCGGATGAAGAGAGGGAAATCTTCATCCGGTTTTATTTTTAGTCACGTACACTATTTCGAAATGCGTTCAGTGCTTCGTCTGTTGCGTTATTTGGAATAGAGCAATTAGGTGCTAAAATAAAGGGAGTGTTTTTCATTAGGGCTAATGCACTTTTCGCTTGCTTTTCTATTTCTTGTATATTATTTTCAGCAAATAGTTGCTGATTCACTCCACAAACCTTTACTTTGTTAAATGTGGTGGATAAGTCAGGATTTCCTGGGGCTTCGGTATCCCAGCTTAAACCTTGAATTGGATAATGGAGAAATCTATTTGGTTGCGAATGTGCTCCGCAAGTATGAAGAATTGTTTTCTTTGTTTCATTTGCTTCCAAAACTATTGTGTCGTATTGCTGGGAAAATTCGATAAAGGCATTATCGTCTAAAATAGTTGAATGAGCTGTCCCCATTGTAGAATAGAAAATTCCATCAGCACCGGCTCGACCGAGTTCCGTAACATAATCTGCAAGGGTCAAGGAAATTGCATGTAATGCATGATGTATACCCTCACCTTTTAATAATTCCTTTATCGGAATCGGGTTTGAACTTCCATATAAAGAACCATTTGCAAAAGGTAGATGTCCAGCCAAAAAGAATAGCACGGAGAAGGGAGAGAAAACGGTTTGCATGATAGGGCGCTCCGGCTCAAGTTCTTTTATACTGCGTATTGCCTCTACTTGTTCAGCTAATGGAAGGGCAGAACATTTCCGTACATCGATTTTCCACAAATCTTCTACAGACTGTATGGCTGGTTTTATCAGCCTTGGAAGAATTGCTTCATAATCGTTGTAATCATATTCGTTTCCCCATACTTCACTATAGTACGTTGCTCGAGGGGTGAATTTGACCATATCCCAATCGAATTTATTCGTAAAAGCGACTTGTGTGTTAGCGGATAATAAAGGTTGGTTTTCCACCTCGATGAAATGCCGCCAACCAATAACGATTGGTCGATCGGCTTGTTCTCCTGAAAGAATTGCATTAAACCGATCTTTTTTAGTCCACTTACCCATACGATTCCTCCTAGATATAAAACGTATAATCCTCCGGTAATACACGCTTCAAGAATTTCTTTGTACGCTCTTGTTTTGGGCTAACGAATATTTCATGAGGTGTTCCTTCTTCTACAACAACCCCGCCGTCCATGAAGATAACACGTTTTGCGACGTCTTTTGCAAAGGACATTTCGTGCGTGACTACAAGCATCGTTGTACCTTCGTTTGCAATGTTTTTCATAACCGTTAATACCTCACCTACTAACTCAGGATCGAGTGCTGAGGTAGGCTCATCGAACAAAATAATATCTGGGTTAAGTGCTACTGCACGTGCAATCCCAACACGCTGTTGTTGTCCACCTGATAGCTGACTAGGGTAAGAGTCGTATTTATCGGATAATCCTACTTTATCTAAGGCTTTTTTTCCGATTTCAATTGCTTCTGTTTTTGGCACTTTGCGTCCGATGATCAAGCCTTCCGTCACATTTTCTAGAGCTGTTTTATTGTTGAACAAATTATAACTTTGAAATACAAAGGCTGTTTTTTGACGTATAGCATGAATATCTTTTTTGGAAGCGCTATGTAAATCCACCTGTAGTTCGCCAAAAGATGCTTTTCCGCTGTCCGCTTTTTCTAAAAAGTTAATGCAGCGTAGTAAAGTTGTTTTACCGGAGCCACTTGGTCCGAGAATGACTACTACATCGCCTTTATCAATCGTTAAGTCAACGCCTTTTAATATTTCATTTTTTCCGAATGACTTATGAATGTCTTTGATTTCTAACATATTCAAACCTCCTTATTAGCTACTTACATATTGGTATTTTCGTAGTCGTTTTTCATATAATTTAAATCCATATTCTACTAAGCTGCACAGGATAATATAAACAAGGAAAATATCAAGATATGCTTCTACATAGTTATAGCCAACATTTGCAGCAACTTTCGCTTTTAATGTAATTTCTTGTAATGACATGGCGTAGCCTAAAGATGTTGCTTTTATCAAATTAACTGTTGCTATACAAATATTAGGTAATGCTACTACTAATGCTTGTGGAATTACAATCCGGCGATATGCTTGAAAATTAGTCAATCCAACAGCCTGTGCTGCCTCCAGCTGACCTTTATTCACTGTACTTAGCGCAGAGCGAAACACTTCGATTAAAATAGCGGTTGTGCTAAAGGAAAAGACGATAAAGGCATACCAAATTGGATTGATCTCATATACTCTGAAATTCCAATTATATTTTTCCGTCATAGCACTTAAAATTAGCGGAACACTTGCATAAACGATGAAAATTTGAATAATAATCGGTGTACCTCTCACAAAAGAAACGTACACTTGTGAAAATCTATTTAATATAGGAATTTGGTTGATCCGTGTTAGCGCCAATAAAAACCCTAACGGCAGTGCGACAAGCAAAGCTACAGCAGTGACGAAAAGAGTGATTGGTACACCGGATAATGCAACAAAAAATGTATCTACTAGAAATTGAAAATTTAAACCTTCCGACATTTTTTACACTCCTTACATTGTTTTAATCGTTTGCTTACCTTTACTAAACATTTTTTCTAGCATTTTAAAAGCTTTTTCAATCAAAATAGATAAAATCCAATAAATGATTGCTAATGCAATAAATATTTCAAGTGCGTGTGTATTATAATTTGCCGCAATAATTAAATTTGCTTTCCCGACGACATCGATTAAACCAATTGTGTATGCTAAAGAGCCTTCCTGTAATAGTGCAATCATGCCATTTCCAAAGTTAGGAAGTGCGACAACAAGTGCTTGTGGGAAAATAATGCGTCGGTACGCTTGAAAAGGACTTAATCCAACGCTAACTGCAGCTTCAAATTGCCCTTTTTCAATGGACTCATAAGCGGAGCGAATAACTTCCGACATGATAGCGGCGAATTGCAATGTAAATGTAATAACAACAAATACTGCTGTATCAATATCATGTAAGTAAAGACCGAAGTTATCAGCTAATGCAGGAACTCCATAGTAAACTAAAAATAACAAGACGATAGATGGTGTACATCTTAAAATGGTTGTATAGAAGTTTGCGAGCTTTCTTGCTATTTTATTTTTTCCAAGCTTCATCGACGCTAGTATTAGACCAAAAAATGTACCAAAAATAATGGAAAGGCCTGCTACTAAGAAGGTTATTTTCAAAAATGGAAGTAGCGCTGGAAGCGAACTCCATATATAGGACGCATCAAAATACTTTTCCATATTGCTCATTATTCTCCTTTCTGAAATAGTAAAAGGCTGCCGGCGTATCCAACGCGCAGGCAGCCTTCTAGTAGGAATTCAATGATTATCGATTTACGCTATCTAAAACTTCAAATAGGTCACGGCCATAGAATTCTGTGCTTAGCTCGTTTGTTTTCTTTTCTTCTTGTAATTGTTTAATAGCTTTGTCATAGGCATCTGCAAATTCTTGTTCTTTTTTATTAAATAATGGCCATGTTTTAATTACTGCGAATTCATTGTAGACAACTTCATCTTTTAAGTTGTAATATGGTCCATCATCTGCGAGTACTTGTTTTTCGAATACGCCTTCCAGTGTAATACCACCGTCCACACGACCTTCGTTTACCCATTGTATTACGTCAACAGTGAACGCATCCCCAGCTTGTAGTTTTACTGGATTTTCTGGATTTGCTTTATTGTATTCATCAATAATTGTGTATTGTGCATTGTTCGCCGCGATAGGTGCAAGGGATAATTCTGCAGAAGCAAAATCCTCCAATGTCTGGATGTTTTCATTTTCTTTTTTCAAGACAAGACCTGTGCTGCTTAATCCTAGGAATTCTTGTGGAAAGATAAATTTGGCTGTACGTTCTTCTGTCCAAAACGCATTTTTCACCCCAGCTTGATATTTTCCTTGTTCGACTCCTATTAATAGATCATCGCTTGTCGTTCCTACGTATTCAAACTCATACTTAGGTAATAACTCATCAACTAATTTCATCACTTCTACATCATAACCAGTTGCATTTCCTTTGTCGTCCAACCAAGAAATTGGCTTAGAAGCTTGGTCGTAGGCAACTTTTACTTTTCGAACATCTCCGTCTTTGGAGGAAGTCGAAGCCTCACCTGAACCACATGCTGCTAAGATCGTCATAGAAGCTAAACCTACTGCAGCTAATTGTAAATACTTTTTCATTTTCATCGTGTATATTCCCCCTGTTGTTTCACTAAGTTTTTATTTTTATCCTCTTCAAGTGCGGATTGCGCTAATTTTTTTATGGTCATATCATCCATCGGTGGATTGTGTAGTCCCGCTCGAACGTCCCGGTAGTATCGTTGTAATGGATTTGTTCGTTGTAGACTTTTCGCACCCACTAAGCGCATTGCTTTATCGACGATTGTTATAGCTGAATTTGTTACGACATGTTTCGCAATGCTAATTTCATTTGATAGTGAATCTCTTGTTGCTTCATTGTCATAAGCAGCGGCAGCACCGTATATGACAAAACGTGCTTTCGTAAGCTCTAAATCAATTTCCCCAATTAGCTGTTGAACATTAGGGAGCTGTGCAATTGGTCCATTTAAACTATTTGGAGAATACGTATTTGCGAAATGAACAGCATAATCACGAGCAGCTTGTGCAACCCCAAGATAAGTAGCTGGAATGTGGAGTAGCCAGCCATTAACCGCTCCGCCGCTAACAAACTGTGGGATCTCGACTAAATCGGATTCCTGCACAACTACATTTTTTAATACTAAATCGTTACTACTAGTTCCACGCATCGATACAACATCCCAAGTTTCTTCTATGGATAGTCCTTCTGAATCTCGATGTATTAAGAAGAAGCCAACTGTTTCTTTTTCTTCGATCCATGCAGAAGTTAGAAAGTAAGTGAGTACCGGTGAAGCAGTAGTGAAAATTTTCCGACCATTCAGTACCCAAGCGTCCCCATTTTTAACAGCTGTCGTTCCTGGACGCCCACCACGTGTTGGACTTCCAGTTTGTGCTTCACTGACAGAACGATTTACAAGTGCTCCATTTAAAATTTCTTTTGCAAAGAAATCTAATTTTTCTTGAGTCCATTGTTTTTTCTCAAATAGATCCCCAACTACGCCTAAACTCCATCCAACAGAAAGTGCTGTATTTGCATCATAGCTTGCTAATGTTTCTTGTAGTAGCACCATGTCATAAACAGAAAGACCTTCACCGCCGTATTCTTTTGGCAATGTAATATTCGCATAACCAAGCTTCACTAAATCTTCTACATTTTCTTTAGGGAAGATAGAAAGTTCATCAATTTTCGCTGATTTACTTTTAAATTTTTCTTCCAACCCTTCCAAATTATTAAGCCATTCTTGTTGTTTTCCGTTTTGAATAAATATATTACTCACAAATATTCGTCTCCTTCAAATTGATTAAATAAAATGTATTGGAATAGTAGGTTTTAATGATAAATAAAAAAATCAAGTCTATTATTGAAATTATCTTACTACTTTAACGTAGTGAAGTCAATGATAAGTCCTACTAAAATAATATGATTTAATTACAAAAAGTTTTTTCATAGAAAAATAGGGTATTGAACGTAATGGAAAGCAAAAAAGATGAAGGAGGAACTAGTTTGGATAATAAAGTGAATGCAAATAGCAAAGATGAACAATTAGAACAGTTTCGTGTGGATGATAAAGACAAAGCAATGACTACGAATCAGGGACTAAAAGTTTCAGAGGATGAATTCTCTTTAAAAAACGGTGAACGAGGTCCTACTCTTTTAGAAGATTTTCATTTCCGTGAAAAAATGACGCATTTTGACCATGAGCGAATCCCTGAGCGAGTTGTACACGCAAGAGGATATGGTGCTCATGGAGAATTTGAATTATATGAATCGATGCACGCCTATACAAAAGCGAAATTTTTGCAAACTCCCGGCACGAAAACACCTGTTTTTGTAAGGTTTTCAACAGTTGCTGGCTCTCGTGGGTCAGGTGAACTAGCACGTGATGCCCGTGGATTCGCGACGAAGTTTTACACGGAAGAGGGTAACTACGATTTAGTAGGAAATAATATTCCCGTGTTTTTCATACAAGATGGTATTAAGTTTCCAGATTTAGTCCACTCGTTTAAACCAGAACCGCATAATGAAATTCCCCAAGCAGCAACTGCGCACGATACGTTTTGGGACTTTGTAGCTAACAATCAAGAATCTGCTCATATGGTGATGTGGACAATGTCTGATCGGGCAATCCCAAGAAGTTTTCGAATGATGGAAGGATTTGGGGTCCATACTTTCCGTTTCGTCAATGCCCAGGGTATCTCTCATTTTGTAAAGTTTCATTGGAAGCCTGTTTTGGGTGTCCATTCCGTCGTGTGGGATGAAGCGCAAAAGTTAAATGGTAAAAATCCTGATTTCCATAGACAGGATTTGTATGATGCAATAGACAGTGGGAATTATCCGGAGTTTGAATTAGGTGTGCAAATAATCGAAGAAAAAGATGAATTTCAATTTGATTTTGATATATTAGATGCTACGAAACTATGGCCAGAGGAAGAAGTACCGGTAAAGATTATTGGAAAAATGACATTGAATAGAAATGTGGACAATGTTTTTGCTGAAACAGAACAAGTGGCATTTCACCCCGGGAATGTAGTACCGGGTATTGATTTTACCAATGATCCACTTCTTCAGGGGAGATTGTTTTCTTATACTGACACACAATTGATAAGACTTGGAGGTCCGAACTTCCATGAGCTTCCGATTAACCGACCAGTTTGCCCATTTCATAATAATCAAAGAGATGGATATGGCAGACAAACGATAAATGTGGGACAAGTCAGCTACCATAAAAACTCACTTGCAGGTAATACACCAGCTCCGGTTAGCGAAGCAGAAGGTGGTTACGCACATTATCAGGAAAAGGTAGATGGTCACAAAGTTCGCGCTCGAAGCGAAAGCTTTAAGGACCATTTCTCCCAAGCAACGATGTTTTGGAATAGTATGAGTGAACCTGAAAAACTGCATATTATTAATGCATTCAGTTTCGAGCTTGGGAAATGTAAACAAAAGACTGTTCGCGAGCAAGTTGTAGAAATGCTGGTAAATGTGAATGTGGACTTGGCATCCCAGGTTGCAAAAAATTTGGGACTAACTGTACAAGCGACTAGTCTTCCTAGCTATAGCAAGAGTTCTCCGGCATTAAGTCAATTAAATTCAGTTAAGAAACCAAATACCCGCAAAATTGCTGTATTAGTTTCAGAAGGGTTTGATGAGCAATTACCTGCTATTTTAGATGACTTAAAAGCAAATGGGACTATACTAGAAACAGTGAGTGATCATCAAGGGACGATTCAAGGAACGGATGGATCTTCACTCGAGGTAAACCATACTTTCTCCACTGCAGATTCCGTATTATTTGATGCAGTGTATGTTGCAAGTCCACAAGGTACAACACCAATGTACCAAAAAGAAGCTGCATACTTTGTAAAGGAAGCGTATAATCATTTCAAGCCCATTGCTGCCTCATTTTATGGGGAACAATTGCTGGATGAACTGGGGTTAAAAGGACAAGCAGGTGTCATAACAGAAGAGATCGGAAATAGTTTTGTAGAAAGTTTCATTGATGCAATTGCCAATCATCGCTTTTGGAATCGAGCTGTATAGAATAATTTAAAAGGCATGCCCCTAGACGTAGGGACATGCCTTTTATTTAGTCTTCGAAAGTCTTGGCCATATAAAGTATGAAATGGAGATGACAAAGTCAATGCCAAGAATCAGTCCCCAAAGTTTCAATGTACCCCATAAAACCTCAGATTTTGAGGTGTCATCCATGAGGTAAATCAAAATGAGCAATATGCCCCCACCAATGATGTAAGCAAGTAAATGTTGAATGGAACCTTTTATCGACTCTCGTGCAAATTCCATTCCTGTTTTACGTACAGGTTTAGCTCCTTCTTTTTGAACATAATATCGAAACCTTACATCTGCCCAGCGAATCATGCTCTTTCCAAAGGCAATCGAAGAACCGAGATAAACAGCTGCAATAGCATGTGCTAAAGTTGCGGTTGCCCCCTTATATAAATCTATCGATGTAATGGCAAGTAAAATCAGATCAATAACTGGCGTTAACGCAAGAAAAAATAAACCAAGACTTTCTTTTTTAAATATATATCGAGTTACGAGTCCTAGTAAAATCACAACCCAAAATCCAACTTCACAAGCAATGATTGTCCAAGCAATAAAATTCAAAACAACACCTCTTTCGGAAGAATGTTAGCTATATGATGAAGTTCTATCAGATTCCTTATCCGACTTCAGGTATTAATAAAGAAGTCAATTTTATATATGTTAAAAAGTCCTCATCCGAAAAACCATTTAACTTAGTCAAAAGTTTCTTATATTCTTCTGTGTCCAATTTTTTGTGATATTCATAAACTATTTTTCCTTTTTCTGATAGTTCGAGAATGACTTCTCGATTATCTTTAGGATTTTTACTTTTCATAATCATTTCTTTTTTAGAAAGTTTATCTACCATTTGAGAGATAGCGCCTTTTGTTTTATTAGTGAGTTCGGTAAGTTCTGTCGAAGTTGTTTGTATCTTGTTTCCGATTAAATTAATTGTATGTGCTTCTACCATATAAAGTTCATCTTCTGTCCCATATTTTCTAGGAACGCTTTCATATGAAGCGATTTTTCTAGAAATTTCATATAACGACTCCATCAATTCACTAAAGACTTCTTCTCTAGTCATTTTATTCTCCTCCTAATATTTCTTATGATTATTGTAACAGATTGCCTATTTTGTAAGTAGTTCTGTTCTAGAATACTTTAAATTGATTAGTTGTAAGTTTAAGTTTTCGGACTAGTCTAAAAATTATATTGACGTCATATTGTTTAGGTGCTAAACTACTTTTATCTTTAAATCTGTAAGCGTTATCAAATATGAAAGGGGCATTTCTTATGAAATATAATTTTGATGAGATTGTAAACCGAAGAGGAACCTATTCACTAAAATGGGATGGGGGTGAAGTAATTAAAGAGATGGGTATTACGGAAAGATATGACGAAGAAACGTTACCTCTATTTACGGCTGATATGGATTTACCGGTGTCTCAGCCCGTATTGGATGCTTTGCACAAAACAGTGGATCATCGAATATTTGGTTATTCCGTATTTCCGGAAGAGTACTATGAAGCTATTCAACATTGGTTTAAAAAGAGACATGATTGGGAGATTAAAAAAGAAGAAATCGTATACAGTCCCGGAACGGTTCACGCTCTAAATATTGCAGTAAGAGCATTTACAAATCCGGGAGACGGTGTGATCATCCAACGTCCAGTGTATCCACCATTTACATCGGCTATCGAAGGGAATAAAAGACTAGTAGTAAATAATGCGCTCAAATGTGATGATAAGGGCTATTATTCAATCGATTTTGAGGACTTTGAAGCGAAGGCAAAAGAGGAAAAGACGAAACTATTTATTTTATGTAATCCTCATAATCCGGTAGGAAGAGTCTTTGATAATGAAGAACTTAAGAGATTATCTGATATATGTGCAGAAAATAATGTGCTAATCATTGCAGATGAAATTCATGGAGATTTGATAAGACGTGACCAAACATTCACCCCAATCGCAAAAGTTTCTGAAAGTGTAGATCATATTATTACGTGCACCGCTATTAATAAAACATTCAATGTGGCGGGTCTGCATTGTACAAATGTGATTATATCTAATCCGAAGCTTCGAAAAACATTCAGTGAAGTAATGGGCTTTCAATTGGGATCCCCATTTACAATTGCTGCATTGATAGCGGCATACAACGAAGGAGAAGATTGGTTAGACCAATTGAAAGAATATATCGATGACACAATAGATTGGGTAGTAGATTACCTAGCAGAAAGAATGCCTCAAGTAAAAGTGAGAATCCCGGAAGGAACGTACGTGATGTGGCTGGACTTTAGTGATTATGGACTTTCTCCTGTAGAAGTACATGATCGTATCTACAATAAGGCCAATGTATTATTAGAAGATGGAAGTATGTTCGGAGAAGAAGGTTTACCATATCAAAGAATTTGTCTTCCGTCGCCAAGGTCTGTTATTAAAGAAGCGTTTGAAAGAATTGCAAAAGAATTTGAAGATGTTCATGTAGATGTAAGAGAAAAAAGTGTAATCTCTTAAAAATACAAAGTTTGGACTATAAAAATGAAGTTTTCACAAAGGGGTGTAATAAATGGCGAATCAAGAGGCAAATTTAAAGAAGGTACTAGGTCTAGGAGATGTAATGAGTATTGGCGTAGGACAAATTATTGGTGCTGGGGTAATGGCTTTAACTGGTATTGCAATAGGGATGACAGGTAGCGGAGTAACTTTAGCATTTGTTATTTCCTCCATCTTTACGTTGTTTATGGTTTTACCAATAGCTGTTATGGGGTCAGCTATTCCAACAACAGGGGGATTATATAGATATACTAGTAGACTCTTATCTCCTAAAATAGGATTCTTTTGGCTAACGCTATTTATACTTGCGCAACTTACGCTAGCGATGTATTCGATATCATTCGCAGAATATGTACAAGGATTAGTTCCATCTGCACCGCTTAAGCTAGTAGCGTTTACACTTCTAACTGTGTTTTTTATAGCAAATCTGGTTGGGGTGAAATTTGCAGCACTAGTCGAGAAGTTTATGGTGATTGTTTTGCTTCTTGCACTAATCGTGTTCGTTGCATGGGGAATGCCAGAGGTTAATTATGCTGTTTTCAATACGGGAGAAATGTTCCCAAGTGGATTCGTAGGTTTCTTTATGGCGGTAGGATTACTTTCGTTTGCTACAGGTGGGGCGCAAGTTGTGGCAGAGTTGGGTGGAGAAATGAAAAATCCGGGAAGAGATATACCGTTAACTATTATAGTAACAACATTAGCTATAGGATTGTTGTACGCATTTATGGCTACTATCGCAACAGGTGTTTTACCTATTGCAGACGTTGCTAACATGCCATTGACAGATGTTGCAAGAACCATTCTTCCAGGACCATTATTCATTTTCTTTATGGTGGGTGGAGCGATGTTTGCGCTAGCGACGACTTT
Source organism: Psychrobacillus sp. 05T411 (assembly GCF_056396485.1). NCBI lineage: Bacteria > Bacillati > Bacillota > Bacilli > Caryophanales > Bacillaceae > Psychrobacillus > Psychrobacillus sp. 05T411. Next base: position 29,328 of record NZ_JBFTLO010000010.1, read on the forward strand.
AAATGCGACTCTGTCTTGGGTTACAAAAGGGATAATGATTGCATGTGAAGATGGTTGGTTACCGAAATCATTAGGGAAAGTGAATAAAAGATTCGGTACACCACACTGGTTGTTGACGCTATTTTATATTATTGGTGTTATACCTATAATGACTGGACTATCTCTTGGAGTAATTTCTGCATTGGGAACGGGTGTTTTCCTACTTGCAAATATCATTCCTGTATTTGCAGCAACCAGATTACCGAAGAAATATCCGGAGCTTTATAAAAGAGCACCATTTAAATTGCCGCCCGCAATTTTAAACACAATCGTGTATATCGGTGTAGCTTTACTACTATTTCAAGGATATTTATTAATGTCGTCTTTATCTTATAAGATTATTATTGGGGCAGTCGTTTATATGGCTATAGCGGCGACCTATGTAATCGTAGTCGGCAATAATCCAAAATATGGACTTAATAAGGAGCTACGTTTTGGGGATGGATCGGATAGTAGTTTTGATAATGATTTGAGTATTAAGCTGGAAACAGCTGCAACTTTAGAGGAAGCCGTTCCAATAGCAAAGCCTAGCACACTACTGGATTAATATTAATTGTTTGAGACGTTACGAATGAATTCTATTTAATAGACATAATCTATGATTAGTAAAACTAAATAGATAAAAAATGGAGGCTTTTAAATGACAAATGATAGTTTATATGTAAAATCGAACGCCAAAAGATTAATAGAATTAGGGAAGCTCGCTCCGGATACGTTTAAAGCATTTGTTGCATTTGACCAATTAGCTTTAGCAGAAGGTTTAATTCCAAAGAGAACGAAAGAATTAATTGCCATAGCGGTTGCGCATGTAACTGGATGCCCTTATTGTATTGAAGCACATGTAACCGCAGCGAAAAAGTTGGAAGCTTCAAAAGAGGAAATGTTGGAAGCAGTGATGGTCGCAACTGCATTAAAAGCCGGTTCTGCACTTGCTCACGGGTTAAATGGACTGAATGCTTTTGATGGCGGAGATGATGACGAGCTTTATAAAAGATCGAATATGGCAAGGTTTAAAGAATTGGGCGGGGCAAATCCAGACGCCTTTAAGGCATTCAATAAATTCGATATGGAAGCGATGAAACCAGGGTTAATAAGTCAGAAAGATAAAGAACTAATGGCTATTGCCGTTGCGCATGTAACTGGATGTGCGTACTGTATTGAGGCACACACGCAAAAAGCAAAACAATTAGGCATTTCTTTAGAAGAAATCACTGAAGCTATCTTTGTGGCAACGGCTTTAAAAGCAGGTTCTGCACTGGCGCATAGTGTGAATGCTTTGAATGCGTATGAGGGATAAAACAGAATTTTTTAAGTAAATAAGAGGTTGCACAAGAAACGTTCATCAATTAATTGATGAACGTTTTTTTAGTTTAGTTCCAGTAAAAATATTTTTAATCTCTGTCATAATCAGGCTACATAAATAATAAAAATAAATTATCACGATAAAAATTTTTTATCCTATGTTGAGATGAATGCAAGGGCTTCGTGGAAATCAAATAAAAGGAGATGGGATATCCAAAATGCATACTAACATACCCTCTCAATTACAACCTTTTATTCAAATGGTAGATTTTATAGGATTGGCCATGGGTAATAATTGTGAGGTAGTTCTTCATGACGTAAGTAATATTGAGCACTCTATTGTGGCGATAAAAAATGGACATATTAGCAACCGAAAAGTAGGTGGTTCCTTAACGGATTTAGCATTGAAAATATTAAAGGATAAATCGTATAAGGAAAAAAACTACTTAATTAATTATTCCGGGAAAACACAAGACGGTAAAATTTTACGATCATCCACGTTCTTCATTAAAGATAACAACAAAAAAGTGGTTGGAATGCTCTGCTTAAATATGGACGTAAGTAAGATGGTTGATACTAGAAATCTATTAGATAGTTTAATTAGTGGAATTCATGAGGTGCAGACAAACAACTTACAACAAGGTGGGAATTTACTTGATAATGCGTGTGATCCGATTGAAGATCTTCATACGTCCATTGAAGACTTGACTACTTCTGTTATTTCGAAAACTATATCAGAAACGAATATTCCACCGTATAGAATGTCAGCCAATGAAAAAATGGAGGTAGTAAAACAATTAAACGAGAAAGGTGTGTTTTTGATTAAAGGTGCTGTATCTGAAGTTGCATTGCATCTAAAAACATCCGAGGCCACCGTATATAGATACTTAAACAAAATTTGAAAGGGGCATATCTAGTGAAATATAACTTTGATGAAATAATAAATCGGAGAGGAACCTATTCGCTAAAATGGGATGGCGGTGAATTAATCAAGGAGATTGGTATTACGGAAAGATATGATGAAGAGACGCTACCTTTATTTACAGCAGATATGGACTTGCCGGTACCTCAGCCATTAATAGACGCATTGCATAAAACTGTGGATCATCGAATATTTGGTTATTCTGTATTTCCGAATGAGTATTATGAAGCTATTCAACAATGGTTTAAAAGGAGACATGACTGGGAGATTAAAAAAGAAGAAATCGTATACAGTCCTGGAACAGTTCATGCCCTGAATATTGCAGTAAAAGCATTTACGAATCCAGGTGATGGAGTCATCATTCAACGCCCAGTTTATCCGCCTTTTATAGCTGCCTTAGAAAAAAACGGAAGGAAAGTCGTGAATAATGCGCTTAAATGTGATGACGAAGGCTATTATTCGATAGACTTTGAAGATTTTGAAGCGAAAGCCAAAGAGGAAAAGACGAAGCTATTCATCTTATGCAACCCTCATAATCCAATAGGAAGAGTCTTTAATAGAGAAGAACTAAAGAGATTATCTGATATTTGTGCAGAAAATAATGTGGTAATTATTGCGGATGAAATTCATGGAGATTTGATAAGACGTGACCAAACGTTTACCCCAATCGCAAAAGTTACAGAAAATGTAGACCATATTATTACATGTACCGCTATTAATAAGACATTTAATGTTGCGGGACTTCATTGTACAAATATGATTATATCAAATCCGGAGCTTCGAACAACTTTTAGTGAAGAAATGGGCTTTCAACTGGCATCACCATTTACAATCGCTGCACTAATAGCGGTTTATAAGGAGGGTGAAGATTGGTTAGAGCAGTTGAAAGAATATATCGATGACACAATAAATTGGGTGGTTCAGTTTTTAGCTGAAAAAATGCCTCAAGTAAAAGTGAGAATCCCGGAAGGAACGTATGTCATGTGGTTGGACTTCAGTGCTTACGGTTTTTCTCCAGAGGAGGTGCATGATCGAATTTACAATAAAGCGAATGTTCTGCTAGAAGATGGCAGTATGTTTGGTGAAGAAGGCTTGCAGTATCAAAGAATTTGTCTGCCGTCACCGAGATCTGTTATTAAAGAGGCGTTTGAAAGAATTGCAAGGGAATTTGAATAATTAACTATTAAATAAAATTGTAAATTGCATCAAAGCAATAAAACTTCATAAAAAATAAGTGTGAAAGCTTATTTTTTTATCATAATAAGTCAGAATATTCAAAAAAAGAAGGGGTGTATTAAATGGCAAGTGAAGAGTCCAAGTTAAAGAAGGTATTAGGTCTAGGGGATGTAATGAGTATCGGTGTGGGGCAAATTATTGGAGCTGGCGTAATGGCTTTAACTGGTATTGCTATAGGAATGACCGGAAGCGGAGTTGTTTTAGCTTTTATTGTTTCATCCATTTTTACATTGTTTATGGTTTTGCCTACAGCAGTTCTTGGTTCCGCATTGCCAACGACAGGAGGAAACTACAAATATGCGAGTAGGCTCTTGTCTCCTAGAGTAGGATTCTTTTGGCTGACGCTGTTCATACTGGGCCAATTAACGATAGCTATGTATGCAATATCATTTGCAGATTACGTTCAAGGGTTAGTTCCCTCAGCACCACTTAAGTTGGTAGCATTCACGCTTCTTACTGTATTTTTTATAGCGAATTTAGTAGGAGTAAAATTCGCTGCACTTATTGAAAAACTAATGGTTGTTATTTTACTCTTAGCTTTGGTTGTCTTTGTAATGTGGGGAATGCCAGAAGTTAACTACGGTGTCCTTAATGCGAAAGATATGTTCCCTGGTGGGTTTGTAGGATTTTTTATGGCAGTAGGATTACTTTCATTTGCAACAGGCGGAGCATCTGTGGTTGCGGAGCTCGGTGGAGAAATGAAAAATCCAGGAAGAGATATACCGCTGACAATTATCGTAACAACAATATCAGTTGGTATTCTGTATGCTTTTATGGCCTTAATTGCCGCGGGGGTATTACCCATTGCAGATGTTGCTAACAAGCCATTAACAGACGTTGCGAAGGCAGTCTTACCGCAATCCCTCTTCGTTTTCTTTATAGTTGGTGGAGCTATGTTTGCGCTTGCTACTACGCTAAATGCAACTCTATCTTGGGTTACGAAAGGGATCATGATTGCTTGTGAAGATGGTTGGTTGCCTAAATCATTAGGGAAGGTAAATGAAAAATATGGAACACCACATTGGTTGTTGACTATCATTTATATTATTGGAGCAATACCAATAATTACTGGATTACCACTAACGGTTATTTCAGCATTAGGAACGGGCGTTTTCTTGATTGCTGGTGTTATACCTATTATTGCTGCAACACAATTACCGAAGAAATATCCGGAACAATATAAGAAAGCTCCATTTAAATTAGCTCCTAAAACTTTGAATACTATTGTTTGTATAGCGGTATGTTTATTACTTTTTCAAGGATTCTTACTTATGTCCTCCTTATCATTCAAGATTATCATCGGGACAGTCGCCTACATGATTGTTGCACTAATATATGTAATGGTAATAGGCAAAAAAAATAAGCTAAACAAAAAACTAAACTTCGAAGTCGAAACATCAGATAATAGCATAGAAATAGCTACGACTTCAGAAGAGAAACTATAGTCTATATAAAAAAGAAAGTAACAGATTACTTAGAAAGGAGCGGAAATTAATTGTACAAAACTATTTTCACAGAAAAAGCTCCTAATGCAATTGGTCCATATTCTCAAGGAGTTCAAATAGATAATTTTTTATTCTTATCTGGGCAAACTCCCATCGATCCACAAACCAATGAAATAGTAGAGAGCGATATTATTATACAAACTAATCAAGTCATGGAAAATATTAAAGCAATATTGGCCAGTGAAGGACTTACGATAGCGAATATTATTAAAACTACAATTTTTTTAAAAGATATGAATGATTTTTCTATCATGAATGAAGTGTATGGAAAGCAACTAGGAAATCATCGTCCTGCAAGATCTACAGTGGAAATAAGCCGACTTCCAAAAGATGCATTAATTGAAATCGAAGCTATTGCCGCTATTAAAAAGTAAGAATCCAGGAAAAAAGTTGTCTTAAACGTAATTTGAGGTAACTTTTTTATTGTTAATCTGTCAAATGTTCAATTGTCCTTGTTAGTTTTAAAAGAGACGAATTTAGTTGTAAAAACTAGGCTCTTAGTTGTGAAAATCAATGTACTAAATGGAATAATCGAGGATCTAGTTGGAAAACAAACTTTTCCTAGTTATTCGGGTGTTGACTATTTGAAATTTTTTGCATATACTAAAAAATAATTTATAAAGTATAATCAAGCGAAGAAAAGGACATGAATCATCCATATTTTCTTATTAGAGAACAGGGTCATAGGCTGGGAGCCCTTAAGAAAAACGAATGATTTACCACCTTGGAGCTATTGTGGGGAAAGTGAACTTTGCGATTATCCACATTCGGGAAAACCGTTATCTTGTATGAGCGCAATCCAATTTTTTGTGTTGCAAAATTAGGGTGGAACCACGACCACACTCGTCCCTTTACCGGGATGGGTGTGGTTTTTTGTATTTAAAATTTAATAATTCAAGCCAAGATAAGGACATGAATAGTTCAATTTTTTCTTATTAGAGAACAGGGTCATAGGCTGGGAGCCCTTAAAGAAAAACGAATGATTTACCACCTTAGAGCTATTAAGGGGAAAGCAATATTTGCAATTATCCTTATTCGGGAAAACCGTTATCTTTTTATGAGAGTAGTACAATTTTTGTGCTACAAAATTAGGGTGGAACCACGACCACACTCGTCCCTTTACCAGGGATGGGTGTGGTCTTTTTCATTTCAATTAATAGGAGGAATTTAAAATGTCAAATAAAGCAGAAGAAAGAATTAGCCATCAGAAGTTAGGTCAGCAATTGGAGTTATTTATGTCTAGTGAAGAGGCGCCGGGAATGCCGTTTTATTTGCCAAAAGGTATGGTGTTACGAAACGAGCTTGAAAACCTTTGGAGAGTAAAGCATCAAAGAGCGGGTTACCAGGAGATCAAAACTCCCATTATGATGAAGCAAGAGCTTTGGGAACAGTCAGGCCACTGGGATCATTATCATGAAAATATGTATTTTGCTAATGTGGATGAACAAAAGTATGCTATTAAACCGATGAACTGTCCAGGAGCAGTGCTCATTTTCAACAGTAAAAAAAGAAGTTATAGAGAGCTTCCAATTCGTTATGCGGAGCTTGGTTTAGTGCACCGTCATGAGTTATCCGGCTCGTTAAATGGACTTTTAAGAGTTCGAGCATTCACACAAGATGATGCACATCTTTTCGTACGGGAAGATCAAATAGAAAGCGAAATCGATAAAGTACTGGACTTAGTGGATGAATTTTATTCGGAGTTTGGTTTTAGTTATAAAATCGAGCTTTCTACTCGACCGGAAGATTTTATGGGATCAGTAGAAGCTTGGGATCAAGCGGAGCAAGCACTTGAGTCTGTGCTAAAGAAAAAACAAGTAGCATATCAAGTAAACGAAGGAGACGGGGCATTTTACGGTCCGAAAATTGATTTTCATATTTTAGATTCTCTTGGCCGCAGCTGGCAATGTGGAACAGTCCAACTCGATTTCCAAATGCCAGAAAAATTTAATTGCCAGTATATCGATGAGGACAATAAACTATGCCAACCAATTATGATTCACCGTGCGATTTATGGTTCTATCGAGCGCTTCATAGCTATTCTTCTAGAGCATTTCCAAGGAAGCTTTCCACTTTGGTTAGCACCTGTTCAACTGAAGATTTTACCAATAGCAGACGCACATGTCTCGTATGCAGAAGAGGTGAAGCTACAACTTGAACAAGAAGGATATCGAGTAGAAGTTGATGACCGTGTGGAGAAAATAGGTTTAAAAATTCGAGAAGCAGCTATGCAAAAACACCCGTATATGCTCATTGTCGGAGATCAAGAAATGGAGATGAATATTGTCTCTGTTAGAAAGCATAAAGTAGGAATCGTAGGTGAAATGAACTTGAATGAATTGAGTGGTCACTTAAAAAGCGAGCGATAAATTTATAAGGAATCACCTCTTACAAAGGATTTTCGATTATTCTTCACGAATAATGTTTGTAAGAGGGATTTCATTTTTTTCAAAGAAACGAAAGCAAAGGAGTAAGTAATGGAAATAAAATTATTAACAAAAAACGATGCAAGTGCCTATTGGGAATTAAGGCTAGAAGCATTACAACAAAGCCCAGAAGCTTTTGGAACTAGTTATGAGGAAGCGATACAAAGAACGAATCCAATCGAACAAGTAGAAAAAAGTCTACAAACGGAAGGCAATTATACTTTCGGAGCATTTCATAAGGATAAGCTTGTTGGAATGGTTGTGTTATCCCAAGAAGGCTATCTAAAAATGAAGCATCGGGCCAATATTTTTGCCATGTATGTAAGTCCACAAGCGCGTGGATTAGGAGGAGGAAAAGCATTACTAATGCAAGCGATTAATAAAGCTAAATCAATAGAAGAAATTGAAAAGATAAATTTGTCTGTCGTATCAACTAATGAAAAAGCAATAAATCTGTACACTCAATTGGGTTTCAAAGTTTTTGGTATAGAAGGAAAAGCATTAAAAGTAGGGGATACATATTACGATGAGGATCATATGGTGCTTAGTTTGAAATAGAAGGTTTTACTTGAAAAGTGTAGAAGTAGTTATTGAATTATTTATAAGGAGGTAGAAGGTTATAGAAGCAGAAAAGTTAGTTTCTAGCTCGGATGATAATCAAGTCATTTATCATTCTCCTATTCGGTCTATATTTGATAAATTCTCTCGCAGCAAGGATGTTTCGTTGGTTTATGGAGAGCCAATTGAACTCGAAGATAAAAGTGTACTACCTGTTGCTAAAGTAAATTATTATGTTGGTGGAGGCGGAGGTTTTTCCGATGCGAGTGACAAGGCATCAGCTGCTCAAGGTGAAGGTGGAGGAGGCTATTTCGCTATTAAACCAGTAGGGGTGTTTGAAATTACACCTGAAAAAGTTAAATTTAAACCGGTCATTAATATGTATCTCATGTTAACAATTTTTAGTGTTGTTACGCTTGGGCTTGGATTTTTATTGAAGAGATCTCGAAAATAAATAATAGATAGAAAATCTGCTAAAGAACTATGCCTTGGCAGATTTTTTTTGGATTTGAAAAAATAGGTATGCGAATAACTTTTTTATTTTGTAGATGACATAGGGATAATGCGACGCACTCATTGCCGTCTCACTCCAAGTAAAGAGCTATTTCAAGCATTGATTGCTTTCACCGGCAATTTGGTTGCTTTCGATTGGATTTGGTTGATCTCGCGCTGATTTAGTTGCTTTCCGAAGAGAATTAGTTGCTCTCAATGACTAGTTTGTTGCCCTTAGCCACTTTCTGGTATCTCACATTCGAAAAACCTGTAAAAAGTTTCGTTTCGGTTAGTCGATACTGGATAAATAAGCAGTTTCCATTGATTTTCGCTGCAACCGGCGTTCGACTGCAGTGAAAATCATAGCGCTCACTAATCAACTCACTACGACGCACTTTCTCTAATATGTAATTCCTCTTATTCTGCTGTAACGGGTCGGTCATAGCAGGGTTTGTGCTTCTGCTCTTTTACTATTCTAAGTCATCTTCCAAAGTAAAAGAACATTATTGACCACTTATGTCACGATGTGATACAGTAACGATGCGACATAGTGAATAACTAGAATGAGTGTGATCCAATTGAAAATCGATAAAGTTATTAAATCCTATATTCCAATGACCGAAACGGCATTTTATATTTTATTGTCGCTGACCACGCCCCGACATGGCTATGGAATTATTAAGCATGTGGAAGAGTTAACGGGCGGACGGATTATCCTTGGATCCGGTACCATTTATGGGACGTTGAAGAAAATGCAACGTGATGAGATTGTTACGGTTTATGCAGATGAGAGCAGAAAAATAATTTACGAAGTTTCGCCTATTGGGAAAGAGTTAATGAGAAATGAAATAAGTAGATTAAAAGAGCTACACGCAAATGCCTTAAAGTTTGAGGAGGAATTCGATGATTAAAAGATGGAGGCCTTTTTGGAGCTATGATTTGGAAAGGACCGAAAGCTGGTTATCCTCCTATGCATTAGAAGGAAAAAAACTAGTCGGTGTCCATTTGCTTTCACGTCAGTTTTTATTTGAAGAAGCGGAAAAGGAAGAAGTAGAATATCAAATCATATATGATACATCCAAAAGCAAGTTGGCAGGAAGGCTTGAAGATGCTGGCTGGGAAAACTCATTGACCGAGAATAAATGGAAATTCATTAAAAATAGTAATCAGGCAATTCATACGTACCCATCTCGTGAAGGGGTTTTAAAAAGGAATAGAATCCATTCTTTCGTTTTGACATGTATTGCTGTATTGTATGGAATTCAGTTAACGTCATTTGTTGTAGCGATGTCGTCCTTGTTATTTTTTCCGGAAGAGTCAAACATTGTGCCGAGTCCATTATGGTCTATTACAATTCTTTACTTTTTACAAGCTATCGCAGTTATTGTTTTAACGATATATATGACAAGAAAATTAAGAGCATTCAATGTTAAGTTTTTTAGTGCATCTGTTGACACGGTGAGGCCTGTTGGGAAGACATTTTCTAAATGGAGATTCGGCTGGATGTACGCACCAGATTTATTGGAAAACTGGCTTTCAGACATGGCAATGCAAGGGAATCATCTCGTTCGAGTAAGTAAAATGGGACCCGAATTTGTTTTTGAGAAGGACAGTCCAAAACTTGTATCGTACGTGTATGACTATCAATTGAAAGCTTCACCGAATTACTATGATATTCATAAAAACGCAGGATGGCAGTTAGTATTCACTTCTTCCTCTTGGTTTGCCAAGTATTCGATATGGCAAAAAGAGTATGAAATCGGCGAGGAGCAACCACGTTTTACATATGATTCTGCAGAGAAGAAAAGACAAGTTCGCAAAGTAATGTTAATGAATGCAAGCTTCGTGGGTTATCAATTAGTGATGCTATCTTATGTATGGTGGATTAATTTTTCGAATTACTATGTAAATGAACGAAGTACCTTGAACCAAATTCTTTTAGGGTTATTATTACTTAGTTCCCTTATACCGATTTCCATTATCTTTCGAACTGTTAAGTATGCTTTGCGTGTGCAAAAGATTTAAATTGGAAGAAAATCCGCTCAAGGACTATTCCTTCGCGGATTTTCTTTGTTTGAACAGTCGTATGCAAGTCAACAGGGTAAGCGCAGTTATAGCACCCGCCGTATCAAGTATCACATCTTGAGCAGAAGCTGTGCGTCCACTCGTGAATGATTGATGTAGTTCATCCGCTACTGCAAAGAGCATCGTAAGGATAACAGCTGTAATTATTCGATATTTGAATTTTGGTAGAGCAGCATAGATGGCCATGGCGATTATGCCAAAATAAAAGAAATGGGTCCCTTTTCGAATCAAAAACTCAATGAATGCATAGTATCCACGTTCTTCAATGGAAACTAGAATGCCCCAGTAAGGAATTTGAAATACGGATAGAAAAGACTCCAAAGGCCTACCCGGTAACCACTTCTCAAGCATCGGTATCAAAGATTGCTGTTCGGCTGTTTGACCAGATGAAATGAAAACCACGACTAGTAAAAAGAGTAAAGGAATAATTTTTTTCATAAGAAAACACTAACATAAATATAGGAAGTTTTCATATATCTGTTAAAATAAGCTATAGTAATCATAGGAAATAAAAACTGGAGGTATGGAACGGTATGTCTAAACTTACGCCATTTTTAATGTTCGAAGGGCGAGCAGAAGAAGCAATTAATTTTTACACTTCCATTTTTAAAGAATCGGAGGTCATTCGTTTAGCTCGTTACGGAGCGGAAGGACCAGGAAAAGAAGGGGAAGTATCGCAAGCGGTATTTTCCATTAATGGACAAGAATTTCTGTGCCATGATAGCTCAATCCAACATGCATTCACTTTTACACCATCGATTTCAATGTTCGTGGAATGTGATTCTGAAGAGGAACTCGATGAAGCATATGCACAGCTCTTGGAAGGCGGACATGCCTTAATGCCGATTAACAATTACGGCTTTAGCAAAAAGTTTGGCTGGGTACAAGATAAGTTTGGCGTTTCATGGCAATTAAATCTAGCTAATTAAGTATCTATAAGAAAACCCGAGGAGCAACTAAATAGCTCTTCGGGTTTTCTTTTATTTAATCGGTATCCAAATTTCTGAATAATAATCCTCATTCGAAGCATTTCCACTAGAATATACTTCTAACTCCGGAGTTCCAGCAGGGACATATGGATTAGAAGGAAACCATTCGGAATATATTTGTTTCCATGTATCTTGCATGGCATGTGGCATTGGCCCGTGTACTTCAAAAATAACCCACTTCGAAGCAGGGATTTCTAGGGAAGATAAATTTTCTGGAACGTCACCCACATGTGAAGAAGCAATCCAGTAGTCCATTAAGTCGGTATCTTTCTGGCTTTCATCTACTACACAAACGCCTAATACACCTTCAACTTCTCCATCGTTTAATTGGAATAGCAAATCATCTGTACCATTTGTATTCACTTCATCCCAAAATAACGGGATATTCTCCAAATTTTCACCTGTTTTACAATTGTATGTTCTTTTTATCCCAACTACTAGAAAACTTTCTTTCTCCACAATTTTATAGTTCATTGGTTCAGCCCCCTTCAAGCTTACCTGGATGACCAGGCGATTGTATGATTGTAAATTACCTAGTTTCTTTCGTGCATCACTCGGCGTCACGCCATGCTGCTTTCGAAAGGCTTTCGTAAAAGCTTCGGGAGTGTCGTAGCCATATTTGTAGGATAGGTCGATTATTTTGATATCGCTATTCATTAATTCCAGTGCCGCTAAAGTTAATCTTCTACGGCGAATATAATCTGCGATGGACATATCTGTTAAAATGGCAAATGTCCGTTGGAAATGAAAAACAGAAGAATTTGCTACCTTTGCAATTTGTTCCATCGTCAAATTATCAAGTAAATGATCTTCTATATAATTAATTGCTTTTTGTATCGACTCAACCCAAGCCATGGCTCTCACTCCTTGTAACTATCATAATAAAGAGCTACTATCTAATCCTGTCATTGTATGCTCACTTTGGACTGTTTTTCATTTTGCTAATAGAAGTTCCACAATTACTTTAGGTCGAACGTCTAAAGAGGAAAGATCATTGAGGTCAATCCATGTCGGTTCATAGAGTCCCCGTTGCACGGAAGTGTGAGAGTATTCTTCTCCTGTACCTGTTCCGAATTTGCCACCAATAATATCAGCGAGGAAAAAATGTTGCCTTCCGTTATATTCTAAGATTTTAAAGGGACGTTGAATACGTACATGCACCCCTAGTTCTTCATGCGTTTCTCGAATTGCAGCTTCCTCTGGCGTTTCTCCTTCCTCAATACCACCACCTGGAAACACATAGTAAGTTATATGTGGTTTCGTTCTTTTGATTAAGGCAATTCGTCCGTTCTCGATAATGACAGTTGCTCCTCGGTTTCTCAATCGTATTCCCCTTCCTTTCGAGTGGGCTAGTAGACAGAACATTCTTGCTCATATTATGCTTATTATATAACAACTTACAAAGCGAAAGCCCTTTTTAAGTAACAAAATAGTTAGCCAACATCATGCGTATAGTATAAAAAAGATGATGAGGAGAAATTTATTTGAACTTATTTGTCATTGGGGATGTCCATGGCTGTTACGAAACATTTGTGAAGATGATTGACCAATGGGATAAAAAAACAGAAATACTCATTCAGCTAGGTGATTTAATAGACCGAGGTACCGGATCGCCATACGTTGTAAAGTTAGCAAGGCAATTAAAGAAAGAATATATGGATCAAGCAGTTTTTTTAAAAGGTAACCATGAATTGGAGATGATTGAACATATAACAAACCCACCAAACAATAATTGGTTAAAGCAAGGTGGCTCCGAAACATTGCATCAATATTTAGCAGCTGACGAAGACATACAAGATGATGTAAGATGGTTGCGAAATATGCCCTTGTTTTGGGGAAATGATTACGTTTTTTTAAGTCATGCAGGTATTTCCGAGTTAGCCAATAATCCATTCAATGGAACAAGCGAACACGGAATTTTATGGAATAGAAGTCCATTGAAAAACATACAAAAACTGCAAATTATCGGCCATACACCAGGGGATTCACCAATATATAAGGCAGACAGTAACTCTTGGAATATAGATACAGCTGCTGTTTTTGGCAACAAGCTAACTGGAGTGAAACTAAAACAAACAGGGGAAATTATTGAATGGATAGATGTCAAAACGGATAAGCGTGATATGAAAGAAAAAACGTAAGAGGGGGATGGAAGTGATGCCTGTAATAATACACGAAATAGATATCGAAGCCCCACTAGTAAAATGTTTTGACCTTGCTCGAAACGTGGAAATACATACAGCAACAACTACCAATACAAACGAAAAAGCAGTAGCAGGTATAACGACAGGGCTATTGCAACTGGAGGATAGCGTTACATGGGAAGCGACCCATTTTGGTATGAAGCAGCGACTAACTGCAAAAATCATCAACATGAATATGCCGCATACCTTTACAGATGTGATGATTCGGGGGGCTTTTCATTCGTTTACACATACACATGAATTTAGTGAATATGACAAAGGAACGGTAATGAAAGATACATTTTCGTATAGAGCCCCACTTGGAGTGCTAGGAAAGCTAGCAGATAAACTGTTCTTAGAGAGATACATGAAGAATTTTATTAGTTCTAGAGCACTCCAATTAAAGAAAATAGCGGAAGCGGATATAAAGGGGAACGATTAGATGGAATATATATATTATAGGGAGATACCAGAGACTAATGTGCTAAAAGGCATTATGGAGCTACATAAGCATGTTTTTGAAGGAGCAGAGCTAGGGGGAGAAGAGCTCACTCAGAAGAGGAATCTGCTAATATTTGTAGCAATAGATAATAATCATGTTGTAGGTTTTAAAATTGGATATGAAATTAATGATCAAACATTTTATAGCTGGCTCGGTGGCGTCCATTCTAAGTATCGTGGAAAAGGGATTGCATCGGAACTCATGCGCAGGCAGCATAGTCTTGTAAAATCACTTGGCTATACGAAAGTACGCACTATTTCTCGGAATAATAGAAGAGAAATGCTCCTGCTCAATATTAAAGTCGGTTTTGATGTGATCGAAACTTTTACTAGTGAAAAAGGGAAGCATAAAATTATATTGGAGAAAGAACTTTTATAACGAAGAAGGGGCATTCTGGATAAATCAGAGAGCCCCTGTTTTATTTTACAAAAGATGAAAAGAGTTTTAATACCATTTTCAAAGAAATGCTGTATAATGATTTGAATACTCGACGAAAGCCACGGTATTACGTAAGAAAGGTGGAAGTGAATATGGATATCATATTGCTTATTATTGTTATTAATGTTGTATACATGACACTAACTACTCTGCGTTTGATATTAGTTATTAAAGGTTACAGAGTAGTAGCATCGTTCTTGTCTATGGCAGAAGTGTTTGTCTATTTAATGGGATTAACGATGGTTCTTGATAATCTTGATGAGCCTTTAAATATCGTTGCTTATTGTGTTGGATGGGGTCTTGGCGTATATTGTGGAAGTATTATTGAAAATCGATTAGCACTAGGCTATGTTGTATTCGATGTGATCGTCGATTCATTAGAAATTGAAATTCCGATTCAAGTCCGTGCAAAAGGTTACGGGGTAACATCGTGGGTTGCGGACGGCAAAGATGGAAAACGACTTTGTATGAAAGTATTAGCCAAACGAAAAAACGAATTAAAACTCAGAGATTACATTCTTTCTTTATCGCCGAAAGCTTTTATCATTTCATACGAACCAACTAGATTTAACGGTGGTTTCTTAATCAAACCATCTAAATAGTGCAAGGGACGAGCTTTTTTTCGAGCAATCGAGAAAGGCTCGTTTTTAGTTCGTCAAAAATGAGAAATACCTGTAAAATGAGGATAATATTCTAAAGGGGATGTTAACTTGGCGAAATACGAACAAAAGATGAAGGAAACAGACAAAAGTGTTATTGAATTTATTGAAAACGTAGACAGCCTTAATAAGAGAGAAGAAGCTTATAAGTTGCTGGAAATTTTCGGTGAAGCAACTGGCTATGAGGCGAAAATGTGGGGACCAAGCATTATTGGTTTTGGATCTTATCATTATAAGTATGCGACAGGGCATGAAGGAGACGCACCGCTTGTAGGGTTTTCTCCTCGTAAAGCGAAAATTAGTTTATATTTTGCAACTGGCGATACAGAACGGGAAGTCATTTTAGAGAGATTTGGTAAGCATACTTCTGGAAAAGCATGTGTGTATATTAATAAAGTCGCTGATATTGATGTAGAAGTATTAAAAGAATTAATCGACAGATCTATTACGTTTTTACAAGAAACATATGGAAGTTAATGTATTTATTTTGCTATGGGCTAAGTAATTAATGTATAATACTAAAGTAGAAAACGAATCGAAAGAGAGTGGGACTTTATGGGTCGTAAATGGAATAATATTAAAGAGAAGAAAGCTTCCAAAGATGCAAATACTAGCCGTATTTACGCGAAGTTTGGACGTGAAATATATGTAGCTGCAAGACAAGGCGAACCAGATCCTATTTCTAACCAAGCGTTAAAAGTAGTACTAGAGCGTGCTAAAACATACAGTGTGCCAAAGCATATTATTGATAAAGCAATTGAGAAGGCAAAAGGCGGATCAGAAGAAAGCTATGACGAGCTTCGTTACGAAGGTTTCGGCCCAAGCGGTTCTATGGTAATCGTCGATGCGTTAACAAACAATGTAAACCGTACAGCATCTGATGTACGCGCTGCATTCGGTAAAAATGGCGGAAACATGGGTGTCAGCGGTTCGGTTGCATATATGTTTGATGCAACTGCAGTAATTGGTTTAGAAGGAAAAACAGCGGATGAAGTGTTAGAACTTCTGATGGAAGCAGACGTTGATGCTCGTGATATTTTAGAAGAAGATGACTCGGTAATCGTTTACGCTGAGCCAGATCAATTTCATGCAGTACAAGAAGCCTTAAGAGCTGCTGGTGTTGAAGAGTTTACAGTTGCAGAGCTAACAATGCTTGCACAAAATGATATTTCATTGGATGCAGATGCACAAGCACAATTCGAAAAAATGATCGATGCAATTGAAGATTTAGAAGATGTTCAACAAGTTTACCATAACGTAGACTTAGGAGAATAATAGAGGAAAAGGTTGTCTTATGAGTAGTTTTTCTACTTGAAGGCAACCTTTTTCTTTTGGGGTATGGAAATCGTGTTGGAAAAACAAAACTAATTGACATGGATGAAATTATTGTTTAATATATAAAACGTAACCATTACGATTTAATTGGAGGTCTAGTTTTGAGAGTTAATATTACATTAGCATGCACAGAAACAGGGGATAGAAATTATATCACGAAAAAGAATAAACGTAATAATCCAGAACGTATAGAACTAAAAAAGTACTGTCCACGTTTAAAAAGAGTAACACTTCATCGAGAAACGAAGTAATAGAAAACAGCCTAACTGAAAAAATCAGTAGGCTGTTTTTGGTTTATTAAGTTGCTGAATTTTTTCGACGATAATTCCATTGCTGATATTGGAAACGTACAAAGCAACCAATACAAAATCCAAGGATTGCAACTAGTGCAGCTAAACCGACCATGATTGTGGCGACTATAAATAATATAGACCAATTTAATAAAAAACTGACACTTGCAACGAATAAGAAGCTAACAGCTAGCCACTGGTTAAATCTTAGTTGGGCGTAATCTTCTTGAATATATGCATTTGCAGGTTTGGGTAAAAATCGTTTTACTATAGCTAATATCGGATGAAACCCAGTTAATAAGCTCGAAAGATTTGCGACAAGTGGAACGAGTAAAATCCATGCTGACTGTGTAATAAGCGCAATGATTACAGACAATACAATTGTCCAKTGATTAGCCATGACTAGAGGTTTTGGAATTGTTTTCATATTAAAACCTACTTTTCTTATTGGATTTAATATCATTATATGGTGAACAGCTCATAAAGTAAACGGTGGAATTTGGCTCGTTCCATATTTCCCGGGAAATTGACAAAAGTCGATGTTTTGTTACAGAAATGTTACTGGTGCCAGGCACCAGTAACATTTCTGTCATCATTTTTTCTTTAGTGCATTGATTTGGTTGGTTAATGCTATAAATTGTTGGTCTAGTTCCTTGTATTTACTATCTTTTTTCTGTAAGTAACTGAGTTCTCCCAATACTGCTTGTCGCTCGGTTTCTAATTTTAGTAGGTCTTTTTCACGTAAGGATTCATTCGTTTTATGGATCCATTCGTTGTAGCCCATTTCTACTTTCCTAATCGTTTTATTTTCAAAGATGAGTAGTTTATTTGTTAGCTTTTCTAAAAAATACCGGTCGTGCGTGACTAATAAAATGGTTCCCGGATAAGTCGATAGGGTTTTCTCTAGCTGTTCCCGTGATGGAAGATCCAAATGATTTGTTGGTTCATCTAAAAGTAAAAGGTCTTTTTGGTCTAATATAAATTCCATTAGCTTTAACTTTACTCGTTCTCCCATACTCATCGTGCGAATCGGACGGGACCAGTGATCTTTCGAAAATCCTAGATTCATCATTAGAGTTTGAATTTGACCGCGTGTTTCAAAATCAGTGGGTCCAAAAAACTCAAATGGTGTTTTTTCTTCTGGTAAATCAAATACGGTTTGACGAAGATAGCCGATATTCATCGCTTCCGACTTCCAAAGTTCACCTTGTACGGCATCTTCTCCTAATAACATGCGGAAAAATGTCGATTTTCCACTCCCATTAGAACCTAAGATGCCAATACGTTCTTGAGACTGGACGGTAAAAGTTGCGTTTTGAAAGAGTAGTTGATTGCCAAAGGTTTTGCTCATATTTTTTGCTTCAATAACGCGTTTTCCTTTTTTCTTATTTCCTTCAATAGAAAAGGTCACTTCTTTTTCCACTGCTGGTTGATTGATAGTGTTTTTGGACAGCTCAAGTTCTAAGCGTTTCTTTTTAGAACGTATTTGTACATCCATTTTTTTTGCTTTCACTCGGTAATATTCTTTATTAAATTCATGTTTAGTTGAATCTGCATGTGCTTTAGCTGACCAGTTTTGTAGCGCAGACATTTGTTTCTCTACTTGTTGTATTTTAGATTGTTGAGCATCATAGAGCCTTTGTTGTGTTAATCTTGATTCTTCTTTCTTTTGTCGGTAAGTAGAATAGTTCCCGGTATATACTTCAAGTTTTTTATTTTCCACTTCCCAAATCCAATTTGCAACCTCATCTAAGAAATAACGATCATGAGATACTAAAATAATTGTTCCGAGGTAGGCCTGTATCTGTTGCTTTAAGAAAGATAAGCTTTCTTGGTCTAGATGATTCGTCGGCTCATCTAATAGAAGAAGCTGCGACTTTTCTGCAAATACTCGGGATAATCGTTTCTTCATTTTTTCGCCGCCGCTTAGATGGTCATATTCTCTATCCTGCGGAACGGACCATTTACTAAAGTATTCCTGTTCATGATCCGCAAAATCATTATTCTTAAATTGCTCATCCTCTTGCTTAAAATAGCTAATGGCTGGGGTGCTTCCGAACCATTCAACTTGCCCGCTTGAAGGGAGGGCCTCATTTGCTAATATGGATAGAAGGGAGGACTTACCTTGACCGTTACCACCAACGATTCCAATAACTCCCCCGGTAATGATATCTGCATTTGCATTTTCTACTATAGATTTTTCCCCAAATTTGATGTTTAAATTGATAAGTTTACCATGTAATGTCATACAATCCGCTCCTCTTTGGAGGAATAAAAAAATCCCTCCGAATATGAATCGGAAGGATTGCTTGCCTTTAAAAAATACGCAAAAAACCACTACAAACTAAAGTGTTGTAGAGAATCATTCGTATTTGATTGAAAAATGGGCAGACTAATCCTATTTCCGATTTTGTAGTGTTTATTTTGTTAAACCCCTACTTAAGAAATAAGATTAAATATCCATTGTCCACCCATCATCCTCTCAAAATTATTAACTCAATCATAACACAAAACAGACTCATTGTTACAAGAATATTACGGGTGCCTGGCACCAGTAATATTCTTGTAAACTTGACAAATTAAATATGGAGGGAGTGTTCACAACGGCGTTCGACGTTCTTTCTTTTAATCCACAAGTTGTACGTTGTAATCTTTAAACCAGATATGCAATTGCACTAAATAGGCTAATAGTTGAGGTCCGGACATTAATTGACCAAACCAAGGTACTTGAAATGCATCCCCATTTGAGTCGATTAAGTCGGAGAGGCGTTTCGCTTGGAAAAGCTCGTGAAGGATAGAATTTTTATCTCGAAGTTGCTCTTTTAGCATATTCCCGACAAGCCCAGTATAAACGGGATTATGCGTCTTCGGATAAGGACTTTTCTTTCTATAAAGCACGTCATACGGGAGATCTTCTTGAAATGCTTTTCTTAAAATTCCTTTTTCTTGATTGCCAACCATTTTGAAATCCCACGGAATATTCCATGCGTACTCGACTAATCGGTGATCGGCAAAGGGCACTCTAACTTCTAAACTAGCTCCCATGCTCATACGATCCTTTCGATCCAATAAAGTCGTCATAAACCAAGTCATATTTAGGTAGAATAATTCACGTCGTTTTGATTCAATAGAAGTTTCTCCCTCTAAACGAGGAGTTTCAGAGATTGTTGTATCGTAAGCATGTTGAACATATTCATGAATAGCAAGCTTTTTCTTCCAGCTATCGTTTAGCAATGAATATCGTTCATTTGTGGAGCGAATCCAAGGAAATCCTTTTTCCGCATGTGTAACTTGATGGAACCAAGGATAACCTCCGAAAATTTCATCAGCACATTCCCCGGATAGTCCCACTGTGAAATCTTGTTTTATTCTTTCGCAAAACCAAAGTAATGAAGAGTCAATATCCGCCATCCCAGGAAGATCACGCACATGCATAGCCTCTATTAAGTATTCGGCTAATTCCTTCTGACTGATAACAGCATGATGATGCATTGTATTCAAGTTACTGGATACTTTTCGGATCCACGGCTGGTCATCTGATGGTTGAAAGGTGTTCCCTTGGAAGTGCATTTTATTGTTTTCATAATCAATAGAGTATGTGTGAAGTGTTCCTTTTGCTTCACGAGTGAATGCTTTTGAGGCAATTGCTGTGATGATGCTTGAATCTAGACCTCCGGAAAGGAATGTACAAAGGGGGACATCTGATACTAGTTGTCGCTCCACGGCGTCCGTCACTAAATAGCGAACTTTCTCAGTGGTTTCATCTAACGAATCGGTATGTTCCGCACTTTTTACATTCCAGTACCTCCAAATCCGAAGACCATTTCGGGAAAAGGTAAGCGCATGGGCTGGACGCAATTCATGGATACCTTCATAAACACCAGATCCGGGTGTACGAGATGGGCCTAATCCAATTATTTCCGCTAAGCCTTCTCGATTGATAGAAGGAGATACTTCTGGATGTGCAAGAAGTGCTTTAAGTTCTGAAGCAAAAAGTAAGCCTCCAGTTCTTTCTGTGTAAAAAAGTGGTTTAACCCCAAGTCGATCCCTTGCGATAAAAAGCTTTTGTTCCTGCTCATCCCAAATAGCAAAAGCGAAAATGCCATTGAAATGATCGATACAATTTTCTTTCCATTCAATATAAGAGGTCAATAACACTTCGGTATCCGAATGCCCCGAGAAAGAATGTCCTCGCTTCAATAATTCCTTCCGAAGATCTTCCGTATTATACAATTCACCGTTATAAGAAAGTGTATATTGGTTAGCTTGATACGTTTTCACCATCGGCTGCTTTCCACCGATAGGGTCGACTACCGTTAATCGGCGATGACCTAACAAGGCATGAGTTGCACCCCAAATATTATGATCATCAGGCCCTCTTTTACTAAGCGTTCCCGTCATTTTTTCCACAATTGGTTTCTCATTTTGTAAATCTTTCTTAAAGTGAATCCACCCTGTAATTCCGCACATATATCCGCATCCTTTCTTTCATGACCTATTTTATGCAAGAAACTACCAAAATTGTGCAGGCAGATAATTTGAGCCTCAGTAACAATCTTGTAATAAATACAAAAAATAAAACAATCGTGAAAGTTTAAACTTTCACGATTGTTTTATTAAACATGAATGTATTAGTGCCAGGCACAGGTTCAAAGCTAAGTGTACTTATGTTGTCACTTTAAGGACGGTTTTAATTTTTTGGATAATGCCTCCCGAGCTGTATGTTAATACGCTGCGTTTATAGAATGATAGGCTCACTAGGAACATTAGTATAACGGTTCCGATTAATACGAGCATTGCTAGGATTGGTTCAAACGCAGCAATATCGGTTGCGCCAATTCGAAGGGGCATTACCATCCCAGATGTGAATGGAATGTACGAGAATATTTTAATAAGCATTGTATCGGGACTCGCCATTCCTGAAATTAATACGTAAAACCCAATAATCCCGACCATCATTGCCGGCATCATTGCTTGACTTGACTCTTCCACTTTGGATACAAGGGAACCAAGTAGTGCTCCTAAGATTAAGTATAAAACAATCGTTAACAGTAGAAATGCTATGGCGTACCCGATATAACTAAGGGACAACTCATTTGCAATCTCCGCAACCATATCCCATTTCGAACCACCGTCGATGAATAAAAATAACAAACTTTGCACTACTAAAAGTGCTCCAATTTGGGTTAATGCAAGTAAAAATGTCCCTGTAAGTTTTGCCATAAAGTGAGTAGATGGTTTAACACTCGCAAGTAGTACTTCTAAAACGCGCGAACCTTTTTCCGATGCAACATCTGTTGTAATCATCGATAAAAATGTCATAACAAACGAATAGATGAGGAAGCCTACTAAGAAAGAAGCACCAATACCGGCAGCTTTTTCGTCTTCGCTTTTACCTGATGCGGAATCGACATTTAAATTTTTCGCAGAAATAATCGTTTCTGATTGAAGAATTTTTTGGGCTTGTTGCGCTGTTAGATTTAATTGTTGTACTTCATATATTTTCCCGGCGTATTGCAAGGTAGAAGAAATACTTAATTGATCATTAAAGGTAAGTGGTTCGAACGTTGCGATTTCCGCTGCTAAAGAATGGTCTTGATCACGAACGAAGACAGCTGCTTGGTATTCTCCATCGATCACTTGCTGCTCGACTACTGCTATCTGTTCTGTTGGAAACGAATACTCTATATCACTGGTCGATTCAAAAAAGCTTTCAATATCGGCATCTGTTTCATTCAAAATAGCGACTTGTAATGGTTCGTTCTGGAAAAAGGCTTCTTTAATATCGGACCAAAACATTACTCCACTAATGACGGCAACGTAAAGGACGATTGAAAAAATAAAAGATTTGGCTTTCACTTTTTGTGTATATAATTGCTTTACAAGCAACCAAAATTTAGACATTTGGTCCACCAACCTTATCTTTGAAGATTTCATCTAACGTTAAATAATCTAAACTGAATTTCTCTATATATTTCCCATTCGATACAAAGTCGAATATAGATTGTGCATACGATTCATCTTCTAACGTTAAAATATACTGGTCTTTCCCAAGTTGTATATTCTTCACGCCATTCAACTTACCGAGTACGTCCTCCCCGACATCCGTTCGAATCGTCAACTTTGTTTTCCCATATTGCTTCTTCAAGTCTAATAAACTACCGGAAAATAAAGAGACTCCTCGTTTCAACAAGCATAAATGATCGCAAAGCTCCTCTACATTATCCATTTGGTGGCTAGAGAACAAGATGGTCGTTCCTTTCTCCTTTAATTCTAAAATAGCGTTTTTCAACAAATCCTTGTTTACTGGGTCTAGTCCACTAAATGGTTCATCTAAAATAAGGAACTCCGGTTGGTGTATAAAGCTCGCTATTAACTGCACTTTTTGTTGATTCCCTTTAGATAATGTTTCTGCTTTTGCTTTTCGTTTATCCTCTAATTCGAAACGTTCAATCCAATATTCTACTTCTTTCTTTAATTCATTTCGATGCTTTCCTCTTAATTCGCCAAAGAAATAAAGCTGATCTTCCACAGTCATTGCAGGGAAAATCCCACGCTCTTCTGGTAAATATCCTAAAATATCCCGATTAATCGAATTGATAGGTGTTCCATTCCATATGATAGTGCCTTCCGTTGTTTCTTGAAGGTCTAAAATCATACGGAATGTCGTTGTTTTACCAGCTCCATTTTGTCCTATTAATCCAAAAATCTCTCCCTTTTCAATTGTAAAGGTCAAGTTATCAACGGCTATAAAGTCTTGGTACCTTTTGGTTACTTGATTAATAGATAATGTCATAAGTAAGCTCCCATCTATTTTTTCTTTTCTAATTACTTTATACGGAATGGGAATGGAAAATGTTTCACTTTTTTATGTAACGTTTTCTTAGGTTACCCGTCAGATTCAATGAATGGAGGAACGAAAATATGAAAAAACTAAGCATTTTTGCAGTAACGATCCTTGCAGCTGGACTTGTTTTCCATCAGCCAGTGGCAAATGCGCAAAGTGAGGACGAAACGACGGTGGAACAAAAAGACACAAGCAATTTTATGAAGTCAACCGGAGTGATTAAAGACATTGAAACGAAGGATGGCATTGTGACATTGACAGTGGAATCCGAAGAAAAAGAACCGCAAATTACAAACTTCAAACTGAACGATGAAACACTCTTGTTCAATAGCGGAACGACAAAAGCAGTAGAAAAAGTAACATTTCAAAAAGGGCAACGCATAGATGCATACTATGACAAAAACAAGCCAATGATTATGATTTATCCAGCTCAAATTTATCCGGAATTGGTAATTGTGCATGACGAAGCAAAGATGGGTTCAGTTAAAGTATCTAAGTTTGACGATGAATTTTTAAGTTTAGATAATGAATTAAAACTAAATATTGGCGAAGAAACACTTTTAGTTAATGAAAAAGGTGTGGAGCTTGAACAAGCAGATTTAAAGGGAAAAGAACTAGTTGTCTTTTATACAATTACAACGATGAGTATCCCGGCGCAAACACCACCAACTAAAATTATAGCGATTGACAGTCTATCACCGGAAATGAAAGAAGTTCAAACGATTATTGAGAACGATCATTTCATACAAAATGGAACAAAAATGATTCCACTGAAAAAAGTCGCAGAGCAACTTGGTTACAGCGCGCTAACTTATTCAAAACGTCTAGGTACTTACTTAAAATTAGAGAATAGTTCGCTGATTATTACGGTTGGAGATAAAACATATAGCTATAACCGAAGTTTACGACAATTTACAGAAAATCCAGTATTAAAAAACGATAAAACTTATGTATCGGAAGACATTTTAGACGTATTGGTTCCTTAAATTGTCAATTGACTTCAAATAAATGGCTTAGGGCAACCAAACTGACTGGGAGAGCAACCAATCTAGTCACGAGAGCAACTACTTCGACTAGGAAAGCAATCAATTCACTAATAAAAGCAACCAAATCAAAGAAATGCCCCTTTTTATCTAGTCAAAAGGGGCATTTCTACTTCAATATAAGAATCTCCACAAATAGAATGTCGCATAAGCTTCCCAGCCTTTCCAAGGCACAGAAAGTTTTAAAAGTTCATCCTTTGTAGGCTTTTGTTCAGAACCCATCACATGTTTAATCGCGTTATGAAGTCCTACATCATCCATTGGGAATGCGGAAGGGAATCTCAAACAGCGCATTAATACGTAGTTTGCAGTCCATGGTCCAATTCCGCGAATGTTCGTTAGTATTTTCTCGGCTTTTTTGACATCCTTTGTTTCTAGAAGCATTTCTTTCGTAAGCTGCCCCGTATTTATTTGATTTGCAACATCTATTAAATACTCACATTTTTTGACGGTCATTTTTAATCCTACTAAATCTTCTACTGTTAGCTTTGCAATATCACTTGGTGTTGGAAACAGCCAGTACTGTTCATCTTCGTACGTCAGCGAAGTTCCAAATTTCTCGACTAGACGTCTCTTTAGCGTATATGCAAATGGCAAATTTATTTGCTGTCCAAGGATACCCCAGGCCATTGCTTCGAATAAATCCGGAATACCGATAATTCGAAGCCCATTAAATGTATGGACCGCTTGTTGGAGAATCGCATCACTTTTGGCTAAAGAATAAAAGGGCTGTATATCTGTTTGGAAATCAAACCATTCCCTAATGTATGCTGTTACTTGTTCCATCGCTTGTTTAGTAGTTGGTTTTGTATTTCCTAAAAATGCGATCGTTAATGAATGTTCGTCTCGTTCCCAAATCTCCACAAGTACTATACATTCATCTGTGGCAATTGCTTTTCTTACTTTATTTCCATGAATTCGGAACATACATTCATTTGTCGATCTTTGCAAATAACCTAGATTTTGGACAAAGCTAAATTCAGATGGGGTAGGTAAAATGATTTGATTGTCTTCCGTTTCACGTATCAACTTTCTACAACTCCTTATTTCTTCATTATAAATATAAAGAGTTTCGTTATTTCGTACGTAAAAGCTTTAACATCTTTCTTAACTCTTCCGCAGGTATTTGCCCGGGAGCAGATGCTTCCACTCCAGAACCAAATGTGGCAGCAGATCCAAAAACTTGTCCGGCTATCCGGCTAATTGCCCCAGTAGCAGCCATCGACATTGTAATAATTGGTCGATCTGCATAAAGATTTTTCATTGTATAAGTCGCATCAAGTAAAGCCAGTACGTCTGTTGGAGTCTTAGGCATCACTGCAATTTTCGGGATATGCGCACCGAGTTCTTGCATTCTTCGTAGGCGCCATACAATTTCTTCTTTGACAGGTGTTTTTTCAAAATCATGATTGGACATTACTACATAAACGTCATGAGCATAGGCCGTATCCACGATTTCGCTTACATGTAAAGAAAATAATTCTACATCTATTAAGTCAATCGCTTTTGTTTGAATAACACTTTTAAGAAGCTCTTTATAATAGGTATCTTCTATTCTTTTATTTCCGCCTTCGCGGTGACTTCTAAAGGTGAACAAAAGTGGGATAGGGAATAAGGCATCGCGAACAGTGAAAAGTGTCTCTTTTACCACTGCTAAATTTTCAATATCCTCTAGTGCATCTGCACGCCACTCCACAATATCGGGGGCTACTTGTTTAATTGTTTTAATTTCTTCAAGAAGTTGCTCTACGTTTTTTCCCATAAGTGGAACAATAATTTTCGGAACGCCTTCTCCAATATGAATATCTCGAATAGAAACAATTTTCATAAAATGGATTCCCCTTCAATTGTATTTTACGTTATATTAACATACAAAGGCGAAAAGGAGGAGAATATGTTGAAATTTCAGAGATATGAAAATGCAAAAGATTTTGCGAGAGTTGCCACCCCTTTTTTAGAGAAAAACGAAGATAAGTTTAGTTTGTTTCTCGGAGTACTGCAAGCAATAAAAGATGGAAAATATGAAAACCCATATATGGCAACGATTGAAGAAGACGGCGAGTTACTAGCACTGTTCCAAATGACACCACCACATCCACTCAACATCATTTTTGTGAGCGAAAAGCGAATGGAGAAAAGCATCGAGCTTAGTATCAATGGGCTCATCCAGCAATCTATCTCTATTAACTCCATTATTAGTGTAAAAGAATGGGCATATGCATTTGCACAAAAATGGCAGGAGAAAACAGGTCAAAGCTTTTCCCTTATGATGGATCAAGGACTATACCGATTAGACCAAATAGACGAATCACTTGAAATGAGCCCAGGCACATGGCGTTATGCTACACATGACGATGCGTTGCTCATTGAAAAATGGTATAGCCAATTCGAGGAGGACACTGGACTTTTAAATACTGCGCCAGCGGAAATTAAAAAACGGGTAAAAGTGATGCTTGATGCAAAGGAAGTATTCTTATGGGAAAACCAAGGACAAATTGTATCTATGATGAAAAAAGCAAGACCAACAGCAAATGGCGTCACTGTTTCACTTGTATTCACTCCAAAAGAGGAACGGAAAAAAGGATACGCTCGTACGATGGTTGCAGCAGGAAGTAAGGAACTGCTAAAAGAATTTCAATTTTGTGTGCTCTACACAGATATGTTAAATCCCACATCTAATAAAATCTATCAAGAAATTGGTTATCAAAAATTGGTAGATTCTGTACACTTGGGATTTGAACAATAATTAGTTTCATAGCAAATGTATATGGAGGACCTATCGCTATTTGGAAGTGATAGGCCTTTTTATGGTTCGAAAAACGCAGTGCAAATAAGTTTTTGTAATGTTACATTAATTCTGACGGGATATTTAATAAGATGAATAAATGGTAAAAAATATTATATATAAAAGTGGGGTAAATGATGAAATTAGAAATTATGCGCCATCGATTATTAGAAGGTTTAAATGATGTAATGAAAGCAGTTAGTTCTAAAACTACCATGCCAATTTTAACGGGAATAAAACTGGAAGCTACAGAGAATGGATTAAAATTGACTGGCAGTGATTCAGATATTACGATCCAAACGTTTATAAAAGCAGAGGAAAATGGAGAGCAGATTATTCGAGTTATCGAAGAGGGTTCCATTGTTGTTCAAGCACGTATGTTTAATGAAATCGTACGAAAGCTACCGACAAGTGATGTCGAAATTGAAGTAAATGCCAATTATCATACGCATATTCGTTCCGGAAAATCGAAATTTCATTTAATCGGACAAGAAGCTTCTGAATATCCGCTGCTTCCAGAAATCCAAGATGATCGTCAGTTCACTATTCCAGCCGATTTAGTGAAATCAATTGTTCGTGAAACAGTCTTTGCAGTTTCCACTTCTGAAAGTCGTCCAGTATTAACGGGTGTACTTTGGCAAGTTAAAGAAGGGGAGCTTGTTTGTGTAGCTACAGATAGTCACCGCCTCGCACGCCGTAAAGTAACTTTAGAGCAGCCACCAGAAGGGGAATACAGTGTAGTTATTCCAGGGAAGAGCTTAAACGAATTAAGCAAAATCATAGGAGACTCGTCACAACCTGTTCATATAGCAATAACAAACCAACAAATATTATTTAAAACGGAAAATGTATTGTTGTATTCTCGCTTACTAGAAGGGAATTATCCAGATACATCACGCTTAATTCCCACTGATTATAAAACAACTGTTACGATGAACGGAAAAGCATTATTTCAAGCGATAGATCGTGCTTCTTTATTAGCTCGTGAAGAACGCAATAACATTGTTCGTTTGTCCTCATTAGATGGTCATATTGTTGAAATATCATCTAGCTCTCCCGAAATTGGAGAAGTGGAAGAAGAAATTCAATCGACGTCAATTGAAGGAGATGAGATAAAAGTTTCGTTTAGTGCAAAATATATGATGGACGCTTTAAAAGCTTTAGACGGGCATGATGTGATTGTTCAATTTACAGGAGGCATGCGACCGTTCATTTTAAACTCCGTCCATGGTGATGAAATCCTTCAATTAATTGTGCCTGTTCGCACTTACTAAAAAATAATTTCTACACATAATAAATTTCAAATGTTGTTTTGTAACCTTATTTATCTGCTTCTATCTTACTATCGTAACCATAGGCAAATAACCTGCATAGGATACGATGATGTTACTAACAGGAAAGAGGTGTAGTTTTGCCTTATACAGATAATTATGAGCGAGACACATTTGGGATAATCGATTTTTGGGTGCGGAATAATTTTGAGCATGGAGAATTTTTTGATCGGGAAATAAGCCATCATGAACTAGAGCTTGCTCGTGCAAATCACCAAATGGTTCAGCGGATGGGAGGCATATTTCGGCAAGCCGAATCGAAACAAGGCGATATCGTTAATTTACTAACCGAAGCGAAAAGTTCTACACATGAATTTAAGGATTTACTACTTCATACGATGGATAAAGCGCTACATTGTGAAGTGATTATCTCAACGCCGGTATCACTGCTCGATCATATGATACGAGAAGCAGATGAGGCACTACAAGTATTTAAATTGATCGAAACTGGTGCTCATATTACCCCTGCAGAAGCAACCATCCATGAAAATTATTTTTGGTTACGACAAATGCTCGATCATCTTATTTTTATAAGCCATTATGTAGATGCATCTAACTACGAGCTTCATGATGAAGTAAGGAAGAAAACAAAGAAATTTGAGAATCTATTTCTACAAGCTAATGCACTTAGAACAATCATACGACAGCCACGTAACGAAATCTCGCCGGTGTTAAATACGTTTAACCAAATGGTCATAAAAGAGGCTAAGGCATTAGAAGCATTTAAATTGGAACTAAGTGAACTCATTAAAGCATGTGCTGCTGTTACAACCGCTCCACCTAACCTGTTAGAGCATATTGCTAGAGAAGCACATCACTTGTGGAGAAACTTGGAAGAGAAAGTAGTGTTCTAGTTTAAAAATAGCTCTTTGCCGAAGCAAAGAGCTATTTTTTCAGGTCATACTTTTGTTTGCCACAGTAATTTTCCCATTATCAGAGGAAAGCCGAACAGTATTTGTGCCGTTTCCAAACACAGTACGAGAATTCTTTTCGCCAAACACACTAACCCGGCCATGATCTGTTTTAGCATGTATCGATACATCGGTTGGTTTGTTCTCTGTTTCAACTAAAATGCTACCGTTATCGGTTTCTAGCTGGATCATGCGGTCAAGGCTTGAAGTTAGAAGTGTAATTCTCCCATTGTCGGTTTTTCCGATGATATCCCCATTCACTGATTCCATTATAATTCTTCCATTATCCGTTTCCGTAATAACTTTTTCGGCATCTACATTACGCAACTCAATTCTGCCATTGTCTGTCTGAGTGGAAAGTTTATCAACTTGCACTTTATCCATTTCAATTCGCCCGTTATCTGTTTCTACTTCCAAAACAGTTGCGGCAACTTCTTTTAAGCCGATGCTGCCGTTATCGGAGGTTGCTTTAATTGTCTTACCAAGCATTTTTTCTGCGCGAATGCGGCCATTGTCTGTTTTCATAATGATTGTCGTGTATAGTTTTTTAGGAAGTGCTACATTGACTTTCATCTCTTTAATAAGGAATAAAAAGCTGAAAAACTGGAATTTCTTTGATTTTAATTGAATGGATAAAGTGTCGTTCGCAACTTCTGCAGTAAGTTTTAGTTTATCGTTTTCTCCAATTAACTCAACAATCGTTTCATCTGTTTCAGAAGGGAACACATTTAGAGAGCCATAGTCGATTTTCATCATGACATTGGAAAAATTCGTTTGTGGAATTCTAATCACTTTATTTTCAGTCGAAATTTTTTCTTGAATCGGAAACTCCACTAATTCCTGTGCAATTTCTTTCGGGGAACCGAGTGATACGGCGATATCGCTATCTGTTTTTCCATCCTCGCGACCGTTTATAAAATACTCTCTTATATCAGAAAGTATATCGTTTCGTTCTTCTGCTGAAAGTCCCACTAACGCAAGTTCTAATTCATTTAAAAACTGTTGTTCAGTCATTTTTTGCACCCTCTTCGATTAGATTGTTTACACCATTTGTGAAGCTTTTCCATTCGTTCAACTGCTCATGTAAGTATGTTCTGCCTAGTTCCGTCAGCTTATAATATTTACGCGGTGGGCCTTCTGTTGATTCCTGCAAATAAGTGGTGAAATATCCTTCCTTAGTTAGGCGTCGTAATAACGGATAAACGGAACCTTCGKAAATGGAGATTTGGTCGGATATTTTTTGGACAAGCTCATAGCCATATCGATCTTGCTTATCCAATAAAACAAGCACACAAAGATTCAGTACGCCTTTTTTAAATTGAATATTCACTTCTCGTTCACTCCTTTCACTACTGTTCAATGAATAGTACCTTTGAGAACAATATATCATACAGTATTATTCTATGCAAGGTACTGAATGAAATATTATTTTTCAGTTATAATCAAAGTAATGAAAGGATGAAAAGTGATGAACCCTTTTACAGAAAGAGTTATGGAAATTATAAAAGCGATACCACAAGGAAAAGTAATGACATATGGTCAAATTGCAAAAGAAGCCGGAAGTCCCAGGGGTGCAAGACAGGTTGTCCGAATACTTCACACGATGAGTGCAAAACACAACTTACCTTGGCATCGTGTTATCAATATTAAAGGGGAAATCGCCATTCCAGATGAAGAATCCGCCTATTCACAGCGTGCAATGCTAGAAGCAGAAGGTGTTTGCTTTCGTCCAAATGGGCTTGTAGATTTGAAAAAATCACGACATGTACCCGAAATAAATGATGTAGATCTAATCTAATAAATGAAGCGAGGAATAAAAATGTTCAAATGGCAAGGTGCAGCAGGGGTTTGTATCAATGAAAATAAGGAAATATTAATGGTTCTTCAAGCAGCTCCGGACGAAGAAAAGAAGTGGACCGTTCCATCTGGGACAGTAGAAGAAGGGGAAACATTTGAACAATGTTGTATAAGAGAGTTCTTAGAAGAAACCGGCTTTATAGTTCGTACTACAGAAAAAATACATACTAAAAGTGGCGTCATTAGCGAACATGGAATTTCTTATCATGTAGAATATTTTTTAGTGGAAATAGTGAGTGGGGAAATGACGCTTCAAGACCCAGATGAATTCATTCATGAAATCGCTTGGAAGTCATTGGAGGAAATTGCAATGATTCCTTTAGCTTATCCAGAAGATATCCACATACTTGAGCAAGTATTAAAAAATGCCCTGTTAAAGAAAGAGGTAGATTAATCGTTAATGATTGTGGAGAATAAGATTCCTATATATTTTCGCGCTAGATATTTACCTTAAAATAAATACAAGGTTGTGAAAGTGTTCCCTTAAACTGCAGGTTAGCTGTACAAGTTATAAATTTAATGGTTTAAAGTTATAGAGCATTTCTTTGAATGAGGAATGCTTTTTATTTTTGCTTTAAAAAAGTATACAATAAAAATGTTATTTAAATTAATAAAAGTTTATTGCAAAACGATAAAATTTATATTAAAATCAAAATATAAAAAAATAAGTCAGACGCTTTTTATGGAAAAAGTAACAACCTTGTTTTTAAAAATAGCTGTTATTCTTTTAGGAGTCCCAGTTCTTGCTTGGTGCATTTTTGGGGTGCCTGAGATGGCGAATCTTGTAGCAAAATTGCTTCCAGAGTTTGCTTTTATAAAATATCTCGTTTTCATCGCTTTCGATGCACCGGCGATACCTTTTTACTTTGCTTTATATCAGGCTTTCAAACTCTTACGCTATATTGACGAAAATAAAGCTTACTCCGATTTATCTGTAAAAGCTTTAAAGAAAATCCAGTACTATGCCATCACATGTGGAAGAAACTTAATGTAACAATTATTAGGGGAGGTATAACTATGGACATGAACAATTTGATTATTGAAAGTATTGATAAACCTCATGAGCTGGAGAGAATGTATAGAAAAGACCCGAAAGCTTTTAAAAAGTCATTCTCACACGCATGGGAACAAAATCCTGATTCACAGGTTCTTGGTGTTTGGTATGAAAGATTACATTTCAAGGAGACGGCAAATACAGAAAAGTCTTCCTTGCTTCAAAAAGGTTTCTTATTCATGGGCATTTTAGCCATTCTGGCCGGGATAAGCACCAGGATCATTTTCCATTTTGTCGAACAGGAAGCAATTGCTCCAATTAACTTGGCTTTTGGAATAATTCCCTTTATTGCTGCCTATTTTGTTTACAATAATACTCCGAAAAAAAGTATTATTTATTCCCTTGCAGCCTTGTTCCTGATTTCTGGGATTTATCTTAATATGCAGCCATTAAATTATAAAGACAGTATCATCCTTGCTTATTTACATCTACCCATATTCTTATGGGTATTAGTAGGGCTTGCATTTACAGGAAATGAATATTCAAAAGGCAGTACAAGATTAGCCTATATTAAATTTAATTTGGAATTTTGTATTCTCTACGCCTGCATGGCAGTTAGCGGAATGGTGTTAGCAGCATTAACCATGCAATTATTTAGCTTTGTTGGCCTGGATATAGAAGAATTTTATTTTAGTAATGTCGTTTTATTTGGTGCTGCCGCTCTCGCTATTGTGGCTGCATACCTGGTATCAATGAATCTTAAACTTGCGAAGAATATTACACCATATATAGCTAAAATTTTTAGTCCTCTTGTCCTGATCACATTGTTGGTCTATCTTATAACGGTTATATGGGTCGGAAAAAATCCATTTATGGACCGTAATTTCCTAATAGCCTTCAACGGAATACTCCTTGGTGTATTGGCCGTTACCATATTTTCCATTACCGAGAGCGACTCAGACGAGAAGAAGAACATTTCAGATTATATAAATTTTGCTTTAATTGTTCTTGCGCTTATCATTGACAGTGTGGCTTTGTCAGCCATCGTGTTCAGACTTTCTTCTTATGGGATTACGCCTAATAGAATTGCTGTTTTAGGAGTAAACATACTTATCTGGGCAAATCTAATTTGGATTATGCTCTCCTATATGCGTTTTCTACAAAACAAATCCGGACCTTCAACAATCCAAGGTGCAGTTACTAAGTATTTGCCGGTCTACGGACTTTGGGCAGCTTTCGTTATATTTACTTTTCCTATAATTTTCAATTAGAAAAGTTCTGTGAATGTAACGAAAAGCTAATCTTCTATAAAGTATAAAATCCTTAGAGCCGATATTATGTAGCTTTTTATACAGAGTTGCATAATATCGGCTTATTTTTATTACTTGTTGTTTTACTTTCGGGATTTAATGATAATGAGAAATCAGTTAGTAATTATTATTTATCATTAATGGGAGAAAGTCAGACCTGGAATTTAACTGGATACGAAGTTGTGATAACACCAAAACGTTTAAAGCGGGTACTGAAACTATACATGTGAAAAATGGAAATAAATCTAGTAATAGTTCAAATTTAAGCATACAACAATTTGAAGTACGAAAATTTTCCATATGATTTTCAACTGACTCAATCATTAATCATTTCTTTATTAGGAGCTAACAGAAATTGTCAACATTTAATAATAAGGACAATATCCAAAAAGAATCCATTAGTAACATTATGGATTCTTTTGGATTAGGACTAGAATTTAGAAATTGGTGCGAACTTAGTCTTCTTGATGTTTGCAAAGTCTTAGTGTTATTTTGTAAAAATGTGCACAGCATCTCTTAAAAACACCGCCGCACCAGGCTGTATCTTATCGTAGTAAGCAGTAAATCGTTCATCATCCACATACATTTGTGCAAGACCAGCATGGGCTTCTTTCGTATATTGATCCCAGTAAAAGCTCAGCCATTGACGGTGCAAATCTGCTGTCTTTTGTGCAAGTTCTCCTGCTGGATCACCAGTTGCTATTGCCGCTTTTAAATTCAAAGCTAGTTTTTCTTCTAACTTCGTCACTTCTTCATACTGTGCTTGTGTCATTCCTTTTACTTTAGCATTCGATTTTTTGACAGTATTCTCGCCATATTTTTCTCGAATTTCTTTCCCGTATTTTTGCTCGTTATCATCCACAAGCTTTTGTTTGAACCCTTCAAATTTTTCTTTGTCCGTCATGATAATCTTCCTTTCTGTTAATTGAATGGATTTATCCACATTTTCGATTAATAAATCTAATTGTGCTCTCTTTTCTAGCAGCTTTTCCCGATGTTCCTTTAAAGCAGTTGCCCCGTCGAATTCTTCTGAAGTCATTATTTCTTTAATACTATCTAAACTCACCCCAAGCTCCCGGTAAAACAAAATTTGCTGTAGTCGATCTACTTCTGCAGAACCATAAATTCGATAACCCGATGAATTGATCCGTGCTGGTTTTAGTAAGCCGATTTCATCATAGTAGCGAAGTGTCCGTGTGCTTATTCCTGCTAACTGACCAAGCTTTTGTATGGTATATTCCACTACATCACCTCCTAATATCTACAGTCTAAACCTTGACGTTGCGTGAAGGTCAAGTCGAAATTAATAAAAAAGTCGATTCAACCTATCTTTTAAAAGTGTTGCCGAAAGAGCGTTTTCGTAGTAAATTTCAGTAAAGAGTTAAAGAAAAAGCAAAGGGGCTTATTACATGACAACAATCGGTTTTATAAGACACGGTGTAACAGCATGGAATAAAGAAGGGCGAGCTCAAGGAAGCACCGATGTGCCGCTTGATGAAGAGGGTATTGAAATGGCTAAGCGTGTTGCGAGTAGAATGCAACATGAAGAGTGGGATGTTATTTATACAAGCCCTTTAATCCGCGCAAAAAGAACGGCAGAAATAATTTCCGAAAAACAAGCCACAATCGATTTTCTTATAGACAAACGTTTAGGTGAAATTGGTGGCGGAATCATTGAAGGTACTACAGAAGCCGAGCGAGTAGCGAAGTGGGGTCCTGAATGGAGGAAGCAAGACATTGGTTTTGAACCGGAGGAAACGATTATTTCTAGAGGGATGTCCTTTATCGAAGATGTGAAAGAAGCACATCCTGGTAAAAGGGTTTTAGTCGTAAGTCATGGCGGATTTATCGGACGACTTTTACATGCACTTATTCCAAAAGGGGAATTTGCAAAAGATATAGGGAACACTTCAGTTACTATAGTAGAGCTTCAAGATAATGAAAACTTATGTCATCTATTTAACTGTACAAAACATTTGGAAACGAGAGAAGTTTAATGCATAAAGATGCGAAATATTATATACAACACTTAGGTTTAGAAGCCCATCCGGAAGGTGGATATTTTAAAAGTACACATGCTTCTGAAGAAACACTCGATGCCTTTGGAGCAACTCGAAAGCATTATACAAGTATTTATTTTTTGTTAGGAGAAGGAGACATATCGCATTTCCACCGATTAAAGTCAGATGAACTATGGTACTTCCACGGTGGGAGTTCGCTAATTGTACATGTGATTGATGAAGAAGGAAATTATGTCGAGCATAAGTTAGGGCTAGATATCGAAAATGGGGAATACCCTCAAGTCCTTGTTCCACGAAACTCTATATTTGGCTCATCGGTTGTGGCTAATGGAGCGTTTTCGCTTGTAGGATGTATGGTGTCCCCTGGTTTTGATTTTGAAGACTTTGAGCTTTTCACGCAAAGAGAGTTATTAGAGAAATATCCACAACATGAGCAAATTATTCGGAAGATGGCTTATGAGAAATTGTAAAAAAACGGATAAGGGAGACAGAAATGCTTGTGAAAGCAACTAACCCTACAGCGAAAGCAACCAAATAATACGGAGCAGCAACCAATTCACCATAAAGAGCAATCAATCCAGCTACAAGAGCAACCAAACGCAAAAAATGTCCTTGAGTCTAAGCTACTCGAGGACATTTGCGCTTTTTATTTCAGTTTTATATATTTCTCCCCAAGCACTTTTTCTACCACATAGCTATCCGCAACTAATTCTTTTTCCACAAATGCTGTAACATCTGATTGTGCTAAACTATAAAGTTCTTCGATTTCACGAGAGAATAATAGTCCTTCTTTTTGCAATACATGTTGTAATGTATCCACTGCTTTTGGTTGAATGTTTTCTTCTGGCAGTATTTGCTTCAAAGCTTGCACGTAATTGTCATAAGGGCGAGCTCCTACGACTTTTACCCCTTTTTGTTCTTCATTTAAGAAAATGATTGTTGGGAAGCCACGTACACCTAGTCGACTTGCCATGATAAAATCTTCTTGCAAACTTTCCTGTGCTGCTGGAAGATGAGATTCTTTTACGATTTCTTCTCCGTTTAGACCGATGCTGTTAACGATGTCGATTAGTAATTGGTCGTTACTAATATTTTTATTGAACGGGAATACGGCTTCTCTTGCTTTTCTCAAAAAGACAGGAGCTAAGCTTGCATCTTTTTGTTGCA
Source organism: Psychrobacillus sp. 05T411 (assembly GCF_056396485.1). NCBI lineage: Bacteria > Bacillati > Bacillota > Bacilli > Caryophanales > Bacillaceae > Psychrobacillus > Psychrobacillus sp. 05T411. Next base: position 66,555 of record NZ_JBFTLO010000010.1, read on the forward strand.
CCACTTTATATACACGGGACGGAATGTAAGACGAAGTAATCGGATCCTCGAACCAGAAGCTACCGTCGATTGGCATACGTGTATGATCACCGACCTCACGCCAGTGCCCTGCTACGTCACCAGGTCCGGAAATTCCATTGGATACATCGGCGAATCCGTCCCATTTTTCGAGCAAGCCTCCCATTAATGTATGCAGATTGACATACTGACCGTACTCTTCCATAAACTTACGTAATGCCGGTTCTAATGCCCAGCAATGCGAGCAAATTGGATCAGTTACATAATATAGATCGATTTTTTTAGTTGGTGCAGTTAAATCGATTAGTTCCATTTCGGAATTTCCTTCTCCTGCTGGTCCACAAATACCTGTTTCTAAATCACACATCATGGAATTATTATTCGTCATGTTATTTCCCCTTTTCTAAAGTAATATGTTGTTTTGCCCAAGCATGTACCGGTTTAAGTGCTTCTGCAAGTTCTTGACCGGCAACAGATAAATGGTAAGAAATTTGGATAGATGGCTCTACTGTTGTTTTTTTCTCCACTAGCCCGTGTTCTGCAAGTTCTGTCAGCTTAAGTGACAATGCACGGGGCGTGATATCGGTTAAATCCTTTTTCATATCCGAGAAATGGGCGCAATAATTGGGACAATTAAATAAGTAATGAACGATTAAACCGTTCCAACGTCTTCCTAGTATTTCAAAGGATGATTCTAAATATGGACAAATTTTCATAGGATTTCTCCCTCTTTTCTATTTCATTATATGGTGGTATAAAAAATATATCAAGTATAATAATTATATTTAAAATAATAAAGGTATAAAGGCAACGATTATAGAATGGAGAATTAGGGAAAACCAATAAGAAGGAGGGTTCTTGCATGACAAAAAAAGTTGGACTCATTTTCTTATTATTTATTATGATCTCGATTATTGTGATGGTGATGGAAGATAAAGATAAAACAAAGGAAACAATCGATCAAGAAAAACAATCTAATGTTGAAGTACCAGAGGCAGAATCACTTGTTGCGCTTGTCTTTGAGCTTGCGTCAAAAGGTCAAGTATTGGATGTACCGTTTATCGCAGGAAAAACGGGTATACAGGAAGTGTATGAATTATGGGGGGAATCGGCAAAGAAAAGTGACTTGGCCACAGCAATATATGAAGATTATCCGTCCAAAAAAGCTACGATTGGTCATCAGACTGAAATTGTATTTGATATTAGATCTAACTCAGAAGCTATCCAGCAAATACGTTTAACGGATATTGAAGCAGTTCAAGGAGAAGCAGATGAAATTAAATATGATGAGGCTGGACTACTAATACTCATTTATGAAGTAGAATCGAATTACCAACTAAAGTGGATTATTCCGAAACCAACAGAAAGTGAACCGAACCCACTAGTCGATCATATCTCTGTTGTTACAGACGCAGTTGAAACAGTTGTACAAGAAAATCCAGTCATAAGTGAGATGACCTTAAAAGAAAAAATAGGTCAAATGATTTTTGCTGGAGTGGAAGGAACTACCTTCTCCGAAGAGACAAAACGACTAGTTTCAACAGACAAAGTAGGTGGGCTCATTTTTTATAAAAATAATCTAAAAGATGTAAATGAAACAACTACATTATTAAACGCCATAAAAAAAGAAAGTGAAAATGAAAAGTTTCCATTATTTTTAGGTGTCGATCAAGAAGGCGGTAGAATTTCCCGATTACCGGGACTGAGCAAGTTACCGACAAATAAGGAAATCGGGAAACTAAATGATCCTTCTTATTCTTATAGAATTGGTACTCACTTAGGAAAAGAAATGAAGGCATTTGGTTTTAATCTCGATTTTGCACCTGTGCTGGACGTAAATAGTAATCCAAAAAATCCAGTGATTGGAGATCGGTCATATGGAGATAATGTAGATATTGTAAGTGACCTTGGTATTCAAACGATGAAAGGTATTCAAAGTGAACATGTTATTTCGGTTGTGAAGCATTTTCCTGGTCATGGTGACACGGCTGTGGATTCCCATTTAGAATTGCCGATTGTGGAGAAAAGCCTAGAGGATTTGGAAAAGCTTGAATTGATTCCGTTTAAACGTGCGATGGAAGAAGGTGCCGATGTTGTAATGGTTGCGCATATTTTATTGCCAAAAATAGATTCTGAATTTCCATCTTCTTTGTCGCATGAAATTATTACTGGCATACTAAGAGACCAACTCCAGTTTGACGGTGTCGTGATGACAGACGATATGACGATGAAAGCTATCATAGATAATCATGAAATTGGTCAAGCAACTGTCCAAGCAGTAAAAGCAGGAAACGATATTGTGTTAATCGCACATGAATATGATAATGTGCTAAAAGCGATAGAGGCTATTGAAAAATCAGTAAACGACGGCGAAATTTCAGAGGAAAGAATTAACGAAAGTGTACACCGCATTCTTGCGCTAAAAGAAAAATACAAATTATCAAGTAAGGAAGTAACAGCAGTCGACATACAGAAGCTCAATGAAGCTGTGAAACAATTATCGATCAAATAAGGAGATGAGCGTAATGAATATTCAAGTTAATCAAGCAGATGTAGCATACAGAGAAGAAGGAAATGGGGAACCGATCCTACTCATTCATGGATTTTGTGGGAGCTCGGATTATTGGGATAATATTTTCGAAGAACTTGCACAAACGAACCGAGTGATTGCATTAGACTTGCCTGGCCACGGAAGTTCGGCTGTGCAGGAAAATATTAAAGAAATAGAGCAATATGCTACTTTTATAAAAGATTTTATGGATGCAATAAAAGTCGATCAAGTAACGATGTTCGGGCATTCATTAGGAGGTTATATTACACTTGCATTTGCAGAAAAATATAATGAGCGTTTAAAGGGTTTCTCGTTAATCCATTCTACGGGCTTTCCGGACTCAGAAGAAGCAAAAGAAGGAAGAGATGCTTCTGCGCATAAAATAGATTCAGAAGGAATGAAAGCATTTATAAATGGACTAGTGCCGAAATTATTTTCCCCAAGCCATTTGGACAGTCATTTAAAGGAAATAACGGAAGTGAAAAAAATTGGCTATTCCACTTCTCCTGTTGGAGCCAAAAATGCACTGATTGCCATGAAAAATCGAATAGATCGTCGAGAAGTTTTAGAAAATACAACTCTACCAGTGTTATTAATAGCTGGAGAAAAGGATCAATTGATACCTTCCGAAAAGGTTTTTACAGCAAACGGAAAGTATATAAAACAAGTATTATTAAATGATGTAGGCCATATGAGTATGTATGAAGCTCCAACAGATTTAATACGAGCAATAATGGAATTTAAGTAAAAAAAAGGGCGAGCTCGTCGCTCGCCCGCTAAAAGATAAACACTATAGCAACTTTTCAAATCCCATTTTTCCTTAAGCTAATATATAAAGAGCCATTCGTTTGAAGTTGTGCGTAAAAAACGTCACTGACTGATTCGACCCCATGTTTTCGAAGTTTTTTCATTACCCAATCCTCTGTTAAATCGAGTTCCTTCAAGTTTTTTTGAACAATTTTCCCATCTGAAATAATTTCAGAAGGCATAAATGCCGGAAGGGATACATCCGCCTTGACGTCCAACTTTGTTGCTTCTTGTTGGGCCACTTTTTTAAAGACACTTAACTCTCCATTTGTTTCAAGTACGGCATAATGCACATCTTGAACAGAGAAAATAGATTGTTCTCTTAACATCATTAACACATCGTCCATATGCAGGCGAGCCGACTTCAACGATTTAACGGAAATCTCCCCATCCTTTATAATAATTGTAGGTTCATCGTCGACAAGAACACGTAATTTTGTTGATTTTAATGAAATATAACTCATAAACAATGTAAGAAGGGTCCACCATATTAGTGAGATAAGACCATCAAGAAAAGGTGTTTCTTTTTGCGAAGCAATTTCCGCAGCAATGGATCCAAATGAAATTCCTGTAATGTAGTGGAAAAATGTAAGTTGGCTAAGTTGTTTCTTACCAAGAGCCCTCGCTAATACTAACAATGCAAAAAAGGAAATAGTCGTCCTAAGAATCATTTCCCAAAAGTTCAATTCGAAAAACGTATCCATATTTCTGTACAAGCTCCTCTATAAATAACTTTTTTTTAGTATAACCTTGAAGCTTGCATCTATCCGTATGAATAAAAATGTAATCATATTATGAAAATTTGCGCTATAATGAGTTTACTGTTATTATCTCGAGCGTAGAAAGAGTGTGATATGTAAAATGACGACCGGAAGTGCTTCGAATAGATTAGGAACTCCAGTTTATCCAATTATGTTTGCGATTGGTCTTTGCCACTTATTTAATGATTCACTACAAGCTGTCATTCCGGCCATGTTCCCAATACTTAGAAATGAAATTGGCTTAACGTTTACCCAACTAGGGTTAATATCTTTTATGTTAAATATCGTGGCCGCAACATTACAGCCTGTTGTAGGCTTTATAAGTGATAAAAAACCGATGCCTTATGCACTTCCACTTGGAATGACTAGTTCTTTTATTGGAATGGCAGGACTTGCGTTTGCCCCTGAATATTGGATAATTTTAGTGTCGGTTATTTTTCTAGGGCTTGGTTCTGCGGTTTTTCATCCTGAAGGATCAAGGGTTTCGTTTATGGCAGCAGGTTCTAAAAGAGGACTTTCTCAGTCGATTTATCAAGTAGGGGGAAACTCTGGACAAGCACTTGCTCCATTAATAAGTGCATTTATCCTTGTACCACTTGGTCAAAAGGGAGCCGCGCTTTTTTTAGTTGTTGCAGCTGTTGGTATTTTCATCTTATCCAAAATTTCGGCTTGGTATAAAAAACAGCTGGAAGAAGAAAGTTTAGCGAAGAAGAAAAAGACGCTCCTTTCATCGTTACCGGAACTTTCTAAAAAGCAGGTAGGAATTGCATTAAGCCTTTTAATGGTTATTATTTTTGCAAGATCTTTTTACGTGACGAATATGACAAGCTTTTACATATTTCATTTAATAGAGAATTATGATTTTACGATGCCAAAAGGACAAGTGTTTATATTTATCTTCCTTGCGCTTGGAGCAGTTGGGACGTTTTTTGGGGGACCGTGGGCAGATAGATTCGGAAGAAAGAATGTTATTTTACTTTCGGTACTTGTACCGATCCCACTCTCGTTGATATTGCCCTATGTTCCTATTTGGGCGGTTGTCATTTTACTAATTTTGATCGGTTTCTTCATCATGTTAAGTTTTTCCGTAACTGTCGTGTATGCGCAAGAGCTTGTGCCGAGTAAAATCGGAACGATGGCAGGGCTAACTGTTGGACTCGCGTTTGGGATGGGAGCCTTAGGAGCGGTAGTTATCGGTATTTTAATGGACCAGGTCGGAGTTTATATAACGATGATTATTGTTTCTATATTGCCAATCATAGGACTCGTAGCGTTCGCATTGCCAAGAGACCGTAAAATTACTCTTGCATCAAATAAATAAAGTAGCTAGATTGAAAAAAGGGAAACTCCTAGGAGTCTCCCTTTTATAATTTTACACTACAGCCATCGGGTACTTGAGATGAGTCTGTAACTAAATTATCTTGTATATGGACCTGATGCATTTTGTTGTTATGCATAAACTTGAAAATCCCATTGTCGAAGTCTGTTCCTATTTCTTTAAAGAATATGCCTTCTTGGCACATGTTTTTAGCACAAGTGAAAGAAACTTTATAGGAGTCTCCGTCCGTAACTAAATAGGCGCGGACTCCTTTTTCAAATATGCCTTCTTCTTCATCCTTTATAGAACGTTCAACTGATACTACATGGAAATCAACGAAAGGAACTTCTCTTAACAAAACATTCATAAAAGAACCTTTTGTGATTTCTTCCCATCTGCTTTGAGCTGTTTGTCCAATAATTATTTGTGTAATATTAAGTTGATGAGCAACTTCTTTAATAACTTTCGGAGAAGAACGTTTTTCGTTATCACGAATGATAAATTCTTCTACTTCCAATTCCTCTGCTAGGTTTTTCCAATCCTCAATATATCCAGATCTTTCAGCGTCGAACGCATCATATGGAAGTGGGTCAACAGTTAGAATATAAAGCGGGCAATCTAGCATGCTTGCCATCTTATGACCTCTTCTGATCAGTCGTTCTCCATTCGGGCCGTAGTATACGCAGACAAGTATACTTTCATCCATTCGACCTTTTCTGTGTTTCACGGTTGTCTACACCTCGTTTTTATTAATTAATTTTCATCTATCTACATGCATGTTCTAGTCAAAATGTTCTGCCTATGTTCACATCAAGTGCAGTGTATAGTTCTTTCGTGTATAATTTAACGTATATATTCGATAATATATATCTATACGTTCATCAATCATTTATATGAAAAGCATACTAAGTGCTTTTCGCTTAAACAGGCAATGTTAAACACCCCGAATTCTTCCGAAGTACTATAAGGACCTCATATGGATTCCTATTATGCTACTAGTTACTAGGATAGTCAAGTATCCCTTTCAAATGAAATAATTCTTTCAAAACTGAAGGTTCCCACAATACGTTTTGGAAATAGGAGGCTACAATTTGTTTTCAGTTACTTTAGCTATTATTATTCCTTTTGTAATAGCCGCACTCGTGCCATTCATTTATAGGCGTTTCAAATTTTTACATATCGGATGGCTAGTTATGTTAGTGCCTATTACGTTATTTATTATGCTTGCTAGGTTGATCCCCTCGGTAGCAGGCGGTAAAACATATATCCATACATACAATTGGATTCCCTCGTTCAACATTAACTTCACTACTTATTTGGATGGTTTAAGTATGATATTGGGATTACTTATTACCGGTGTAGGTAGTTTGGTGATTCTCTATTCTATTTTTTATCTTTCTACTAAAGAGTCACTTCAACATTTTTATTGCTATCTTTTACTATTCATGGGTGCCATGCTTGGTGTCGTGTTTTCCGATAACTTAATGGTATTATATGTGTTTTGGGAACTTACAAGTGTTTCTTCTTTCCTATTAATTGCATTTTGGAATCATCGTAAGGCATCGAGACATGGAGCACAAAAGGCAATGCTTATTACGGTAAGTGGTGGGATTGCGATGCTCGTCGGGTTCATAATGCTTCATACAATGACCGGTTCTTTTAGTATACGTGAAATTATAGCAAATGTAGGGGACTTTACGGATCATGCGTTATTTATCCCTGCGATGATTTTAGTATTGCTCGGGGCATTTACTAAATCCGCTCAGTTTCCTTTTCATATTTGGTTGCCGGATGCCATGGAAGCACCGACACCTGTTAGTGCATATTTACATTCTGCAACAATGGTGAAAGCCGGAATTTATTTAGTTGCTCGTTTTACTCCAGTTTTTGGTGGAGATCAGATTTGGTTTTGGACTGTAAGTGGTGTCGGCATGATTACGCTATTTTGGGGGTCATTTAATGCCGTTCGTCAAACTGATTTAAAAGCATTATTAGCTTATTCTACTGTTAGTCAGCTTGGCCTGATTATGAGTTTACTTGGACTGGGTTCCATTGCCTTGCAGTTTGGTTATTCTGAGGAATCTATTATTTATACACAGGCTACATTTGCAGCTTTGTTTCATCTAATCAATCACTCCACGTTTAAAGGTGCACTATTTATGGTCGTCGGGATTGTCGATCATGAGCTTGGTACCCGAGATATCCGCCGCTTAGGTGGATTAATGACTTTTATGCCATTTACTTTTACTGTAGGAGTCATTGGAAGCTTATCGATGGCCGGATTACCATTGTTTAATGGATTTTTGAGTAAGGAAATGTTTTTTGCAGCAACTATTCAAATAATGAATGCAGATATACTCTCTTTGCAATCGCTCGGAATTATTTTCCCGATTGTCGCTTGGATAGCGAGTGTATTTACATTCATTTACTGTATGATTATCATCTTCAAAACATTTCTTGGACCAGTTCAACCAGAGAAATTGGATAAGCCCATTCATGAAGCGCCAATGGGAATGCTTATTTCTCCGATCATTTTAAGTGTGTTCGTTGTAGGCATTTTCTTCTTCCCGAATCTTTTGGGAGCTTATATACTGAAGCCAGCAATGGCGAGTGTTTATCCGACATTTGGTGATGCAGCAAATCTCACGCCGCATATTTCTGCATGGCACGGGATTAAGCCGGAATTACTCATGACAATTGGTGTTATTTTAGTTGGATTGTTATTATATCGGGTTCTCAAAAAGTGGAAGCCGGTTTATGGGTTATTATCTTCTAGATTTACGCTAAATGCATTCTATGATAACTTTTTATCGTTTGCGGAAAGTAAATCAACCGTTGTGACAAACAAATATATGACCGGTTTGTTAAGAGACTATTTAGTCTATATTTATACATTCTTCATATTAACAGTAGGTGGGTTCTTCTTTTATTCTGGGGCATTCACACTTAACTTTACAATGGATGTAAGGATTAGGGCATATGAAGTTATTTTGGTAGGAGTAATGGCGATTGCTGCAGTGGCAATGTTATTTGCGAAATCACGTATGACGGCAACCTTGTTAAATGGGGTTTTAGGATATTCGATTGCCATCTTTTTTGTTATTTTCCGAGCACCAGACTTAGCGTTAACACAGTTGGTGGTGGAATCGATTACGACTGTATTGTTCCTTTTAGCTTTCTCCCATTTACCTGATTGGAAAAAGGAGAGAGTCCCTGCAAAAACAAAGTTGACAAATGCAGTAATTTCAGTAGGAACTGGAGCAGTTGTCGTATTGGTCGCGCTTTCGGTATTAAATTATAATCGATTTGATTCGATTTCCGCATTTTTTGAGGATGCCTATGAATTAGCAGGTGGTGCAAATATCGTTAACGCTATTTTAGGAGATTTCCGTGGATTCGATACAATGCTTGAAGTAGTAGTTCTCTTTATAGCTGGCTTAGGTGTTTACACCATGATTAAGCTAAGAGCGAAAAAGGGGGATGAAAAAATTGAAAATAAATGATGTCATCTTGCGCACAGTTACAAAAATTGTCGTATTTATCATCTTAACATTCGGTGTGTATTTGTTCCTTTCGGGGCACAATACCCCAGGTGGAGGATTTATCGGCGGATTGGTATTGGCGTCCGCAATTGTACTTTTGTATCTATCACATGATATCGAAACGGTTCAAAAAAGTTTGCCGCTCGATTTTAAGCTTGTTGCAGCATTTGGTGTGTTACTTGCAACTGGCACAGGATTTGGTTCTTTGCTATTAGGTGTTCCTTTCATGTCGCAAACATTTGCTTATTTTGACTTGCCTGTGTTTGGTAAAACGGAGCTTACGACAGTAACGATTTTTGAAGCTGGAGTGGCACTTGCAGTAGTTGGTGTAGTTGTAACAATAATTTTAAGCATAAGTGAGGAGGAATAGACTATGGAAACGTTAATAATATTACTAATCGGTGTATTAGTTGCCGTTGCTACGTATTTAATCCTCTCTCGAAATATTATTCGTGTAATTTTAGGCACTGCAGTACTTTCCCATGCAGTTCATTTGCTTATCTTAACGTTGGGCGGTTTGAAAACAGGAAATGTCCCATTGTTAACGGAAGCAGATCCACCCTATACAGATGCTTTGCCACAAGCATTAATATTAACAGCAATTGTTATAAGTTTTGCGGTAACGGCATTCATACTCGTATTAGCGTATCGCGCATATCAAGATATTGGGTCGGATGATCTAAATGCATTGAGAGGGACAAATGATGAATAATATAATTGTACTGCCTTTAATAATCCCAATCATAGTTGGGGTTATACTTGTGTTCATTCGACCATTCGTCAAAACACAACGCGTGATTAGTTTAGTGACGATGTTAGGTTTGGCTGGGATTAGTTTATATATATTGAACAAAATACAAACAGAGGGTATTCTTCGATTAGACTTTGGCGGCTGGGAACCTCCGTTTGGTATTCTTTTTGTGGCAGACTCGTTTGCCATGTTATTTGTATTAACGGCTAATATAGTAACTGCAATTTGTCTTATCTATGCTTTTTCTTCCATTGGAGAAAGTCATGAGAAAATGTTCTTTTATCCCTTTGTTTTATTCTTAATTGCTGGTGTAAATGGCTCATTTCTAACTGGCGATTTGTTTAACCTATTCGTCTGTTTTGAAGTGATGCTTCTTGCTTCTTACGTGTTAGTCACTTTAGGCGGGAAAAAAGCGCAGCTTAGAGAATCTATTAAGTACGTAGTTATTAATATACTTTCTTCTTGGTTTTTCTTAGTTGCACTTGCCTATTTGTACGGAACGTTAGGTACGCTGAATATGGCCCATCTGTCAGAAAGAGTAGCAGAAGCGGGACAGGGTCCATTGCTCACAACAATTAGTATTCTATTTTTAATCGTTTTTAGTTTAAAAGCAGGTTTATTGTTGTTCTTCTGGTTACCTGGTTCATATAGCGTACCTCCAACAGCAATTGCAGCATTGTTTGGTGCATTACTAACAAAGGTTGGTATTTATGCTCTATTTCGTACTTTTACGCTCATTTTCTATCATGAACCTTCGATTACACATACATTGATAGGAATTATGGCGGGAGTAACCTTAGTTGTTGGATGTATAGGTGCGATTGCTTATAAAGATGTTCGTTTAATCGCTTCTTACAATGTAGTTATTGCGGTTGGATTTATATTAGTCGGATTAGCTGTTGCAACTCAAACAGCCTTAGAAGGTTCTATCTATTATGTAATGCACGATATGGTTGCAAAAGCCATGCTATTTTTAATAGCTGGTACGATGATTACTTTAACTGGAAAAACGAAAATTGATGAAATAAGTGGGTTAATTAGAAACTATCCTCTATTCGGTTGGATGGTGTTTATAGTTACTTGTTCACTTGCTGGAATACCACCACTTAGTGGTTTTGTAGGTAAAATATTGGTAGGACAAGGCGCAATAGAATCTGGTTCTTACATTTTACTAACACTTGCTTTTATATCAAGTATTGTGGTCTTATATTCACTTCTTCGAATCTTTTTGAAGTCAATATTTGGAGAAACAATTATTAGTCCGGATGATGAAGTACCATTGAAAAAAGGAATGATTATCTCTATAGTGTTGCTTGCCATTGGTACAATATCCCTTGGACTCGGAGCAGAATTTATATCAGGGTATGTAAGTAATGCAGCACATACACTATCTAACCCTTCTGTTTATATTGACGCAGTATTTGATGGAAATAAGTAATGGGAGAGGTGATGACTAGTGCCGGCACAGTTTTTATTTAATTTATTTATAGCGTTTCTCTGGATGCTACTACAGGATGAAGATGAGCTAAAAATTACAACCTTTTTGGCTGGATTCATCGTTGGGATTGTTATTATTTTCTTAATGCATCGTTTTTTCGGTACTCAATTTTATTTAAGAAGATTGTACTCGATTATTAAACTAATTTTTATATTTATATCTGAATTGGCTGCGTCCAGTATATTAATAATTAAGCAAATATTAAGTCCGAAGCTAAAGATAAAACCAGGAATTTTTACTTATAAAACGGAACTTAAAGGAGATTGGGAAATAACGACACTTGCGATGTTGCTCACGCTGACACCGGGATCCGTCGTAATGGAAGTAAATCCAGCTGGGGATATGTTCTATATTCATGCGATGGATATAGAGCAATCCAAAGCAGATGTTTTACGATCCATTACAAAGTTTGAAAAAGCAATTATGGAGGTGACACGCTAATGGTAGAGAAGATACTTCTTGTAGCACTTGCCTTATTTGCCTTTTCCATTGCAATCGCGTTAATTCGTATTATTAAAGGGCCATCTATGCCAGACCGAGCGGTTGCGTTAGATATGATTGGTGTGAATTTAATCTCGATGATTGCTGTTATCTCCATAGTGCTAAAAACGAAAGCCTTTTTAGAAGCAATTCTCATTTTAGGAATACTTGCTTTCATTAGCACGATTGCCATTTCCAAGCATGTGGAGAGGGGGGTTATCGTTGAACGTAAATCAGACAATTGAGTTAGGAGCGGCTTTGCTCATATTGCTAGGTAGTATCATGAGTGTAATTAGTGCACTTGGGATAATTCGCCTGCCTGATGTATACACGAGATCCCATGCGGCTACGAAAAGTTCGACATTAGCTGTATTATTGAGCCTTTCAGGTGCATTTATCTACTTCTGGGTGCATGAAGGTTTTATCAGTGTACGATTACTTCTCGGAATTGTTTTTGTGTTTTTAACAGCACCTGTTGCGGGACATCTCATTACCCGTGCTGCTTATCGGGCTAGAGTGAAGCTTACAAATAGTTCCTCCGATGATGAACTGAAGGAAGTACTCTTTCCGGAGGATAAATAGTTTTAAGAATAGAAGCGGGTACTTTAAAAGGTAATTTTAAAGTGTTTGCTTCTTTTTGCTTTTGGGAATTATAAAGTAGAAGGTATGTCGTTATTTGGTGATAATGCGTCGCAAGATATCCGCTAGCCTTCTCGCTTGCCGCACCCCGCGGAAAGCGTCCGCCCTGTAGCGGAAATCCTGGTGGACACTTCGTAAGACGCATTATCCCTATATTGCATAGGTTATCCCCAGTTAGAGTCTTCCGAAAGACAGACTTACTYAAATTCCACTTGTATTTTTTACAAATGAATATTATTCCAATAAAATAAATGTTCGATCAATTGAGATTAATAWATTGCATTCTGATTAAATCCATAGTATTATCAAATACTGATATATTGCATACAGAAGTGATGTAGAAAAATCATTTGTATAGCATTCATCTTAGAGAACATTCTACATACAACAAGAAATGATTATTTCTTATATCACAGGAGGAAGAAAGAATGGACAAGAAAATATCATTTTCCAATTACCTTGTTATCGGGGTAATGTTATTTGCACTGTTTTTTGGAGCAGGCAATTTAATATTTCCAGCAAGTTTAGGACAAAACGCTGGTACTAACCTATGGCCGGCAGTTTTTGGTTTTTTAGCAACCGGAATAGGATTACCTTTCCTAGGTACACTTGCGATGGGCTTTTCAGGAAGTAAAAATTTACAAGATTTATCAAACAGAGTACATCCTATATTTGCGGTTATATTTACATCGTTATTGTACTTAACAATTGGACCGTTCTTTGCACTTCCAAGAACGGGAGCAGTTTCTTATGAGATAGGTATTTTACCTTTTATTCCTCAAGACTTTGCGCAGATTGGATTACTTATCTTTACAATATTTTTCTTTGGAATTACGATGTTATTTTCGCTAAATCCATCTAAAATTGTAGATAATGTAGGGAAATATTTAGCGCCGGGAATTATCATTGGTTTACTTATTTTATTAGTATTTGTTGTCTTTAAACCGATGGGTGGATTAGGGGAACCCCAAGGAAATTATGTGGACAAAGCATTTATGACTGGATTTACAGAAGGCTATAATACAATGGATGCACTGGCGTCCCTCGTATTTGGTATCATAGTTATCACTGCAATTCGATCAATGGGTGTTACGACAACGAAAGGGATTATTGGCGCAACAGCGAAAGCCGGGGGCGTTGCAATTTTCTTCCTAGGTGTCATTTATGCAGGTATTGCTTATTTAGGCGCAACTAGTACTGGACTTTTTGGCTTGTTTGACAATGGTGGGCCTGTGTTAAATAGTGCTGCAGAGCATTATTTCGGTTCTTTTGGAGCGATTCTTTTATCTATAGTAATCTTCTTGGCATGTCTGACTACAAGTATTGGTTTAACTACTGCATGTGGAGAATATTTTCATACACTATTCCCGAAGATTAGCTATAAGGCCTTTGTTATTTTCTTTAGTGTATTTACATGTATTATTGCTAACTTTGGTTTATCTAATATTATTACTTATTCAATTCCAGTTTTAATGTTGCTTTATCCTTTAGCGATTGTAATTATCTTGTTGACCTTCCTATCTCCATTGTTTAATCATGCGAGAATTGTCTATGGCACGGTTATGTTTGTTACATTTTTGATAAGTGTTATTGATGGTTTTAAAGCCTTATGCGGTTCTTTGGACATCGAATATTATGGGTGGTTGAAACCAATTGTATCGTTTTATGAGAATAGTTTACCGTTTTATGATGTAGGTTTAGGATGGTTGATTCCATTTATTATTGTGACGATTATTACTGGTATTATTGCAAGATTTCAACGAACGCAAATCGCTTAAAAGTAAAAGATTCATTCCCACTAAATAATGGGAATGAATCTTTTTTTAAAACTCTTCAATCGTATAAATCCAATTTGAACGCATTGTTTCTGCTAATTTTTGTGCATCTTTTTCTCGAAGAAGTTTAATAATTTCTTCATGCTGCTTGATGGAATATTCTCTTAAAATAATCTTTTCATAATAGAATAGTCTTCGCACATGTGCTTGAAGCATTTCTACCATGGAATGTATGTATGGATTACTCGCACTATCTACAATAATTTGATGAAACTCTTCATCTACTTTTAGAGCAGTAGAAAAATCTTTTGCGTGGAGTGCTTCTGCAAATTGTCTATTTTTTTCCTCCAGTAGTTGAAGTGTAGCTTCGTCTATATTTAGGATAGCGAGCTCTGCTGCAAGCGCTTGCAATACAGAGAGTGGGGGGAGAAGATTATTTATATCCTCTGTTTCCACCGACGTAACTTGTGTAGCTCTTCCTGGTTGCATGGATACGAAACCTTGTGACTCTAAAAGTTGCAGCGATTCCCGGATTGGTGTTCTACTAACACCCAACGCTTTTGCAAGCTCCAGATCATTTAACTTTTCTTGCGGTTGAAGCGTACCATCAATAATCCATTGCTGTAATTGGTTGAAAGCATGGAGTTTAGCAGTAGTGCGTACAGGTTTTGCGTGATTTACAGGTATTGGCATTCAATACCCTCCCTCCAATTGTCGTAATAGTTCAATAATAGTATACACTATATTATACGATATATCGTATTTTTGAGGAAAATATTTTTATTCGACTAGTATTTTCAATGTTATCGTTTTTACATCGATAACAGATTCCTCTGCTATTAAATCTTGAAGCATTACTTCTTTAAAATACGCAATACTTTTCGGTAGTGGTATTTTGAAAATCTTTCGAAGTGCATTTTCATACATTTTAAGAAACTCTGCATCCATATTTCCACGTTGCAATTCTGCAAAAGCCTCATATACTTGGTCTAGTTTGTCCGCAAGCTCTAATAATTTACCTTCAATTGTTTCGTCTTTTCCTTCTTTCATTCTGTCGAAAAATACGGTGTGGAATTCTTCGGGTATCTCGTGTTTTATGAAGTTTTCCATCATTTTTTCTTCTACGTGAGAAAGCATTTGTTTCAATTCAGGAGAAGCATGCTTGACGGGTGTTTTAATATCACCGATAAAAATTTCTGCAAAGTCGTGATTAATGGTTTTTTCGTAAAGTGATTTCCAATTGATTGTAGCACCATTATTTTCTTCTATTGTAGCAAAGAACATCGCGTATTGGGAAACCTTCCATGAATGCGCCGCAACATTATGCTCTTCAAATTTAAAACGTCCAGGAGCTCGAATAATTCTTTCTAAATCATTCATGCTCATAAAAAACTTATGAATTCCCATAACTATCACTCCTTATATAGTTATCATACTCCATTTGTTGAATTTAATGTAATGTTTCAATCACGGGGGGAATTTGTTTTATTTTGATGAAATATGGGAATCCTACTAAGTAATGAAGGAGGAGTCCAAATGACAAATTATGATGAATTAAAAATTACATTACTTAAACGTTTAGACGAAGTAGAACATAGTATAGATAATGATGAAGAATTTGAAACAACCGAGTTATCTAATTACGATAATCACCCTGCGGATAATGCAACAGACTTAACAGATAAACACACAAGGTTAGCGCTACGAAGACACTATGAAGATGAGATAGCAGATATAAAGGAAGCTTTAACGGCAATAGATAATGGTACTTACGGCAAATGTACAGAATGTGGAAAAGAAATCCCACTTGAAAGATTGGAAGCTGTTCCAACCACGACTACTTGCGTAGAGCATGCCCAGCAGGAAGTGAATGAGGAAATACGTCCACTAGAAGAATCATTATTAAATTCTACAACTGATCAACCAGTAGATGACGAAGACCCTCGAATAAGGGATTATGAAAACAGCTTTGAAATTTTAGAAGAAGTTGGTTCTTCCGATACTCCTTCTGATAAACAATAAATAGGATGCCTCAGTATGCCTATGTACTGGGGTTTTTTCTATGATAACTGATATACTGTTAGAAAGGAGGAGGTTCATATGACTGCTATTATTTTGTTTGACGGGGAATGCAATTTCTGCGATGCAAGCGTTCAATTTATTATTAAAAGAGATCCTCGTGGTTATTTTCGCTTTGCGGCTTTACAAAGTGAAGTTGGCGAGGATCTAAAGAAAAAGCATTTAATTGCCGACAATCTGGATAGTGTGATAGTAATTGATAATAATACAGTATATGATTCCTCAGATGCAGCGCTTGAAATTTGTAGGCACTTAAATGGAATGTGGAAAGCTTTTTATCTGCTCAAAGTATTTCCTAGGTCGTTTAGAAATAGTGTATACAAAATAATTGCGAAAAATAGATATAAATGGTTCGGGAAAAAGGATAATTGTACAATACCGACTCCAGATATACGAAATCGATTTCTGTAAGGTCGGTCCAATTTATGTTAAGCTATAGTTGAGAATCATTTTCATTCTTGGAAATACAGTGAGGTGGAAGTAGTAATGGAAGAGGAATTGTACGATGTAATTATTATTGGTGGTGGCCCAACAGGATTATTTGCATCCTTTTATGCGGGACTACGCGATTTGAAAGTGAAAATAATAGATAGTTTGCCACAATTGGGTGGGCAGTTAATGGAGCTTTATCCTGATAAATATATATACGATATTGGTGGACTTCCTAAGATTTTAGCCAAAGATTTAGTGGCAAATTTGGAAGAACAAGCTGCTTATAGTAATCCAACAATTTGTTTGGAAGAAACGGCAATGTCGCTTGAAAAGTTTCCAGATTATTTTGTATTAACAACGGATAGAACAGTGCATTATTCGAAAACAATATTGCTTACTTCTGGTATTGGTTCTTTCCAACCTAGGAAGTTAAATGTTCCGGGAGCGGTTGAGTATGAAGGGAAAAACCTTCATTATAAAGTGCAAGATATTAATCATTTCAAGGACTCGAATGTACTTGTATTAGGTGGTGGAGACTCTGCGCTCGATTGGTCTTTGATGTTGGAGAATGTTGCTTCAAATGTAACCATTTGTCACCGAAAAGAACAATTCACGGCTCATGAAATGACTGTCCAACAATTAGAAAGTTCTAATGTACAAGTGAAAACACCATTTGTTGTAAAAGAATTAGTTGGAGATGCTGAGAATATACATGAAGTGGTGATCGTTGCCAAAGATAAATCGGAACAACGGCTTCCCGTAGACCATGTTATTGTCAATTACGGTAACGTTGCATCTCTTGGACCTTTGAAAACATGGGGACTGGATATGCAAAAAAATTCAGTCGTGGTCAATGAAAAAATGGAGACGAATATAGAAGGAATATATGCTGCAGGTGATGTGTGTACGCATGACGGAAAAGTAAAACTGATCGCTGTTGGATTTGGAGAAGTACCGATTGCAATAAGCCATATTAAAACGTTTATCGATCCAAAATCACGGGTTCAACCACTTCACAGCACAAGCATTTTTGAAACTGTAAAGTAACTGAAAAGGATAACTAAAAAAACACAAAGGGTAGATTAATCTACTCTTTGTGTTTTATCATAGAACTCTTATCTAAAAAATGCTTTGTCGATATTGTACTTCGATTTTAATGTGTTAATCGCATACGTTTCATAAATTTCACGATCCATGGCTTCATCTACTATACATACGCTGATTTTATATACCTCGTCGCGGTGTTTAATCATTGGGGATACATTGTCTTCAAAGTGCTTTTTAATACGTTGTCTTATTTTACGTGCTTTCCCGACGAATAAAAGCTCATCATTTTTGTTATAAAACATAAAGATGCCACCTTTATCACGAGGGAGTTGGTGGAAGTCGATAAACCCGTAAATAGCTGGAATTTCGATATCGCCTTCTTTTAGTAATTGTTCACGCTGGGTGATTGTTACGGTTGGTTTCGGTAATTCTATTTTAATCAATTCGCTCACGTCCTCTTATTGTCTGTCCTTTAGTCTACCATAACATGATGGTAATATCTATTCGCAAGTAAGCAGGAATCTACCTTTAGTATATCGAAATATAGTGTATAGACAGATTTGGAGGGATATTATGATTAGAACTTTAGAAGACTTTTTGACAAACTGGAGACATGAATCTGATTCGACACTAAAAATATTCAATACACTAACAGATGAATCTTTAAAACAAAAGGTTTATGAAGAAGGAAGAACGCTAGGAACACTTGCTTGGCATATCGTTGTGACAATCGATGAAATGATTGGGAAAACGGGATTACAATTCAATGCTACTCCGCACGATGCCGCAAAACCAATAACGGCCAAACAAATGGCTGTGGCATACAAAGAATCAAGTAATGCAATGGTACAAGCGATAAAAGAACAATGGTCAGATGCGACGCTTCTAGAAGAAAAGGATATGTACGGAGAAACGTGGACTGTTGCAACTATACTTCAAGTATTAATATCCCATCAAACACATCACAGAGGTCAAATCACTGTATTAATGAGACAAGCAGGATTAGCTGTGCCAGGAATGTATGGTCCATCAAGAGAAGAATGGCTAGCATTTTCTGAAGAAGCTCCTGAATAATTATTCGTTGACTGTTGGGTATTATGCATGTATTTTTAATAGTAGGAAATCGTAATTATGGAGGAAAAGTAAATGAGTAAAATTCGAATTGGTATTATTGGTTACGGAAACTTAGGAAGAGGAGTCCAACTAGCGGTAAAACAAAATCCTGATATGGAGTTAGTTGGTGTATTTACTAGACGTGACCCATCAACCGTTGAGGTAAATGATGCTTCGGTTGGAGTATATTTGGTGGAAGATGCAAAAGATTTTCAAGATAAAATTGATGTGATGATTTTATGTGGTGGTTCTGCTAAAGATTTACCGGAACAAACACCAGAAATAGCGCAAATTTTCCATACGGTAGACAGTTTTGATACACATGCATTAATCCCGGAGTTTTTTGATAAAGTGGATAAAGCAGCGAAAGCTTCTAACAAAATAAGTGTTATATCAGTTGGATGGGATCCAGGCTTATTCTCATTAAACCGATTGCTTGGAGAAGTAGTACTTCCAGAAGGTAATACATATACATTTTGGGGAGACGGTTTGAGCCAGGGACATTCTGATGCGGTACGCCGAATTGAAGGAGTAAAAAATGCGGTCCAATATACGCTTCCTGTAAAAGAAGCGGTAGAACGTGTGCGCAACGGAGAGCATCCGACACTATCCACACGTGAAAAACACACAAGAGAATGTTATGTAGTATTAGAAGATGGAGCGAGTCAGGAAACAGTGGAGCAGCAAATTGTCACTATGCCAAACTATTTCGCTGACTATGATACAACAGTACACTTTATTTCGGAAGAAGAATTACAACAAAACCATAGTGGGATGCCTCATGGTGGATTTGTTATTCGAAGTGGTGAAAGTGGTACAAAGGAAAAACAATTAATGGAGTTTTCATTGAAGCTAGAAAGCAATCCTAATTTTACATCTAGTGTGTTAGTTGCGTATGCAAGAGCAGCATATCGTTTAGGACAAACTGGTCAAAGTGGTGCAAAAACGGCATTTGATATTCCACTTGGACTACTTTCACCAAAATCTGCTGAACAACTTCGTGCGGAATTACTATAAAATTCAACCGGTACTTCTTATTAGAAGAGTGCCGGTTTTTTTAGGAGATAAGAGATGAAAATTTACGACTTACATTGTGATGTACTATTTAAACTTGCTAAAGAAGATGCACCGATTTCTTTTACAGATTCACCTTTATTACAAGCAAATAAAGAACGACTAAAAGCTGGTAAAGTAGCTTTACAAGTATTCGCCGTCTTTGTATCGGAAGGATTTCCGAAAGAAAAGCAGTTCATGGAGGCTGTCCGACAAATTGAATTTTTCCATACCGAAATTGTTGGAAAACATGATGATGTAGTAGCAATTTATAAATGGAAGCAACTTGAAACGCTTCAAGAAGGACAAATTGGTGCGGTATTATCATTGGAAGGCTTGGATATGCTGGATGGAGATATAGAAAGGCTAAAATTGCTACTATCCCATGGGGTGAAATTAGTTGGTCTCACGTGGAATGGTGCAAATGCTATAGCTGACGGTGCAGCAGAGGAATCGGGAACTGGCTTGACCTCATTTGGTAAAGAGGTTGTGACCTTATTAAATGAGCAAAATATTATTATCGATGTTTCTCATTTAAGCGAAAAGTCATTTTGGGATGTACTTCCAAAAGCGAAATGGCTCATGGCAAGTCACTCGAATGCTAGGGCCGTATGTGACTCTAATAGAAATTTAACAGACCAGCAACTAAAAGCATTAATCGAAAAAGAGTCACCTATTCATATTGTTTATTATCCACAATTCATCAACAATTCTGAAAAGAATGTGGGTATGTCGGATTTGGTACAACATGTTGATCATATTGTATCTCTTGGTGGAGAACATCTAATAGGATTTGGCTCTGACTTCGATGGTATAAGTGAATTTGTAGATGGATTGGAAGATGCTTCAAAAACACAAAATTTAGTGCATTATTTATTGAAAACTTATGCAACAGAAAAGGTTCAAGGATTTGCATCACAAAACTTCGGTCGATTTGTGAGTCAAATTAGCAAGGAGGAATAAGACAATTGGGGAGTTTACCAGATTGGTTTTTTGCAGTCGCTATTGCAGTAGTTATTTGTTTTATAATTGTTGCAGAATGGTGGACGCGTAGAGGTTAAGGAGTGTGCTATACTAAACAAATGAAAAAAGAAAAGAAAGAGGAATCACATGCTAACATTTGAAGAAAAAGAAGCAATTATACAAGAATTTCCGGAACTTACTCGAAAAGAAGTTTCGATGAAACGGGTAAATTACCATTACGAAGAAAGCTTATATGAAAAGACCACAGTCGTTTACCATCTTCATCCGAATGGAAATGGATTTGTCTATGTAGGAGATCTTCCACAATATGAGGAAGCCAATGACAAGGGACTTTTGAATATCCGGGAGGCTTCTGCCGACGATTTAAGAAAAACAATTAAAGACTCCATTGCCTATTTAGCGACGGAGGAAGAAGAGGTTACCGAGGAAGAAGTAGAAGAAGAGTGGAAAAACAAAGAAAATTCGAAGCTAACATTGTTACAAGAGGATGAAATGTGGAATATTTATCATGGCTATAACTTAGAAGAAAGTTTCGGTTCTTATGCAGAAGCAAAGGCATATTTACTAGAAGAAGGCTTCCGAAAAGTGGCTGCTAGGTAAGGGGGATTTCACATGAAAGGGAGATCTACTGTTGCGATTATGTTAGTTCTTACGCTTATAGCGATTGGTGCTATCTTTTATTTCATCATGCAGTTTTATGAAAAAAATCCAACCCAATCTCAGCCAACTGGATATATGACTGGA
The DNA here is from genome assembly GCF_056396485.1 of Psychrobacillus sp. 05T411. NCBI lineage: Bacteria > Bacillati > Bacillota > Bacilli > Caryophanales > Bacillaceae > Psychrobacillus > Psychrobacillus sp. 05T411. The sequence continues at coordinate 88,147 of NZ_JBFTLO010000010.1, forward strand.
ATTATTGTAGACATGAACAACACGAATATTCTCGTTGTGGATGATTTGACGGCTGAGGAAGCAGAAAAACTTTCTGCACAAGAAGCAATTGACAGCGGAAAAGATGCAACCTGGTTTACCATTACAATGGCCATGCGGGATATGCTAGAACTATATGACGAAGTAAAGGTTGGTTATGATAGTTTAGCGGAGTCTTATCCAATGCAAGGAACGGCAAAAACGCTTGAAAAGTTGAATGAATAAAGGAAAAGAGTTACTCGGAGTTCATCGGGTAGCTCTTTTTTATGTAGTAGCGAAATATTGAGAAATGTTATTTAGATGTAAATTTTAATTAGTTTCTTGTATAGTGTTGAGAGCCGTGGTATTCTTTTGCAAGTGTACAATTATTTTTGAATGAAAGTAGGTAACAAATGACGAAAGATCAACGAAAGAAATTATTAGTTTTAATGATAAATATGTTTATCGCGATAGGGAGTTTTGGTATTATTATTCCTATTTTACCGGCGTATTTGAAGTCTATCGGACAAGGTGGAACGGCAGCAGGACTCATGATTGCGATATTTGCTGGGGCACAGCTAATTATGTCGCCAATTGCTGGGAAATGGGCAGACAAATATGGTAGACGAATTATGATTATTGCAGGTTTAAGCGGCTTGGCATTATCTATGTTCGTCTTTTATTTTTCAGATACTGTAGGTGTTTTATATGTGTCACGTGTGATAGGCGGTATAGGTGCAGCGTTATTAGTACCGGCAATTTTTGCGTATGTGGCAGATATTACAACAATGGATCAGCGAGCGAAGGGAAATAGTTTTATCTCTGCAGCCATGTCACTTGGTATTGTTATTGGACCTGGTATCGGTGGTTTTCTAGCCGATTTTGGTTTGAAAATGCCTCTTTTGATTTCTGCAATTGTAGGAGTTTTAGCGGTTGTCTTTTCATTGTTCGTACTAAAGGAGAGTAAACCGGAAAATAGTACGGCTCCTGAACATAAACCTGAGCCTATGGTGAAAGAAATCGTACAATCGGTTAAGAAACCATATTTCGTTCCACTTGTTATTACACTCGTGATGAGCTTCGGGTTAATGGCATACGAATCCGTTTTAGGCCTCTTTGTGGACAATGAATTCGGAGCTTCACCACAAGACATTGCATGGATGATAACCGCTACTGGTATTGTCAGTGTAATTGTTCAATTATTAGTTGTTGACTGGATTGTTCGCCGTTTTGGAGAAGCGAACGTGTTAAGGTTGTTTTTAGGTATCGCTGCTTTAGGGTTTCTCCTTTCGATTTTCGTGTCCAGTTATGTGTTTTTCTTTGTCATTACGATGATTATTTTCCTTTCCACTTCCATTTTACGTCCAGTACTTACGACGTTAATCTCGAAGCTAGCAGGACAGGAACAAGGTTTTGCAATGGGGATGAATAATGCATATATGAGTATTGGAAATGTGCTAGGACCACTTTTAGCAGGGTTATTATATGATGTGCATATTATTTATCCCTTTGTTTTAGGCTTGATCGTCCTAGTTCTTACAATGATTGGATCGATTTTGTGGAAGGGTACGAAGCAAATAGTATAAGAAGAGCTGTTCCGTAATTGAATTACGGAACAGCTTTTTTGTTAGTTGGAAAATGGGGAGTTTAGTTGTGAATCACTTTATTTGACCAAGAAAATGTTTCGCGTTATAATTATCTCGAATTCAAGATATTTGAAAGGAAGTTTTAATATGAAACATGTTTTTTATAAAGGCGACGACCAATCTAAACCAACATTATTACTATTGCACGGGACTGGCGGAAATGAGCATGATCTAGTTGGACTTGGTAAAGAAATTGACGGAGCGGCTAATATATTAAGTGTTCGCGGAAATGTATTGGAAAATGGGATGCCACGTTTTTTCAAACGTTTAGCTGAAGGTGTATTCGATATGGAGGATTTAATGTTCCGTTCGGAAGAATTGAAAAACTTTATTGATGAAGCAGCGGAAAACTATGAATTTGATCGCGATAATGTAGTAGCAATTGGTTATTCGAACGGTGCTAATATTGCAGCTAATCTTTTATTCGAATATAAAAATGTGTTAAAAGGTGCTATTTTGCATCATCCAATGGTTCCTAGACGTAGTGTAGAACTTCCAGCCTTATCTGATGCACCTGTATTTATCGGAGCGGGGAAAAATGACCATATGTGCCCAGCGGCAGAATCTGAGGAATTACGTGACTTACTTCAAGCTGCCGGAGCAAATGTAGAGCTGTATTGGCATTCATACGGACATCAATTAACACAAGATGAAGTGCAAGCTGCCAAGGATTGGTATCAAACAAAATTTAAATAAAGAAAAGACCAGAAGAAAATAGTTCAATTTTCTTCTGGTCTTTTTCATTTAGTTGAAAATAATGCAAGATTAATGCCATTTACTAGCTTTATAAGGTCCTTTTCTAAATGGCATCCACCAATTCCACTTTCCGAATAGCTTCATCAAGCTCGGAACTAGTAGTAATCGAATAATGGATGCATCAATCGCCACAGCAATGGCAATGCCGATTCCAATTTGCTTCACTGGCATTACATCTGTAAAAGCGAAAGCGCCAGTGATGACAATCATGATTAGCGCAGCAGACGTAATGATCTTACTCGTTGAAGTAAGCCCGTCAATTGTAGCGGCAGTGTTATCTAAACTTTTCGAGTACTCTTCTTGAATACGGGATATTAGAAACACCTCATAGTCCATGCTGAGTCCGAAAACTAAACTAAATACGATGACCGGGATAATGAGTGCAATCGTCGTCTCTTCTATTCCGAAATGTCCGTACTGGAATATATAAACGAGAATTCCGAAAGTAGAGGATAAACCGATCACATTCATAATAATTGCCTTCAATGGGATTAAAATAGAACGGAAAGCAATCATTAATATGACAAATGTAGATCCTAGAATGATTGCAAGGAGCATACCTACTTTATCAAATATCTCATCGAAAATTTCTTGGTTGAACTTAGGCTGTCCGCCTAGTATTATATCGACACCCAAGTCTTTTTCGGACCATTCGCGAGCCCAGTCTTGAGCTTCGTTAGAGGAACCGTTCAAATCTAGTGTTACTGGGATTAAGAGCTTATTTCCTTGAACAAATGACGAAAGCAAAGGGGTTAACTGTGCTTTCACTTCAGGAATCTGTATGCTTTGCTCCCACTGTTGGACTGTAGCAATATTGCTAGCACTAAAGATTGTATTAACTGAATCTACATCTTTATCAACTAATAATTGATCTTCTATTTTTTTCATCATTTCAAGCCCGTCTGTGTTTTCCCAGCCATCACTACGTTCAGCAATCATATAAACAGTCGATTTTTCACCTAATCCGAACTCCCTATCCATTAATTCATAAGCTTGGCGAGAATCGTATGTAAGTGGCAATGAATCTACTTGCGGAATCGTCAATTTCATATCCTTTACAGGAATAATACCAATGCCTAAAACGATGAGCGCTACTAAAACAAGTGTCACGGGACGCTTCATCACGAAAGCGGCAAAGTTCCGCCATCTAGTTGAAGCACCAGGTTTTACTCGAATAATCGTCCATTTATTTATACGATCTTTCATTAATAATAAAAGGGAAGGCAGCAAAGTGATAGAAGCTAACACGGCCATAAATACGACAAGCATTCCACCAAGTGCTAGGTTTTGGAATATCTCGACTTTCATAACGAGCATCGCGCCTAAACCGATGAACACACAAACTGCAGAGAAAATAATAGAGCGACCGGCAGTTTGAATCGACGTTTGAACTGCATCTGCAATAGATTGTTTTAACCTTTCTTCCTTATAGCGATTAATAAGAAGGAGCGCAAAATCAATACTTAATGCAAGCMCAAGCATTGGAATAATATTCAATACAAAAATCGATAAATTCATTGTTTCGCTAAATAAAGTCATGACCCCGAATGTAGAAACAACTGTTACAATACCAACGATAAGCGGGACAAACGCAGCAACTACGCTACCAAAAGCAAGAAGTAGCACAATAATCGCAATCGGTAGACCAATTGCTTCTGCACTAGCTAGATCTTTCTGGCTGGCTACATTAATGTCTTTATTAATAGCAGCGCCCCCGGTTAATGTAACCCCTTTTTCACCATCGATAGAAGTGCGGATTTTATCTACTACATCTGGCATATCTGCTGTGTCGCCACTGAAATGTAACATGGCATAAGCAACATGTTCCTTATAAAGGGAAGGTTCGTCTAATGGTGATTGAATCGTTTCAGCAAGTTGTAAATCTTCAATCTGTGCTATTGTTTGCTTGATTGTGTCGTTTGTTGATTGATCGAAAACTATAAATAGAGTCTCCGCAGGAAGATCAAAAGTATTCGTTAATTCATCCATCACTTGCTGATGCTCGCCGTTTGTGCTAAACCCATCACCTTCCAATAAACCCGGCAAACGGAGAGCGAGCACTGCTAAAGCAATAAATAGGACCAACCAAGAGATCAATATAGTTTTGTAATAACGTGTAACTATATTAGACAACCAGTACATATAGTTTCCTCCTCATACTAAATAACTTTCTTCATTGTACTAGAAAGAAGCGAGAATATACTAATATAATGTTAAGATAAAAGGAACAAAGAAAGGGAGGAATCGAGTTGAAAATTACTCCACCGAAGCTTCGTAGCTTTTTACCTGAACTAGATGTAAATAGTGCACTTCTAGAAGACAATTTTGTATCAGAAGGAATTGTAACGTTTTTAGAATTGGAAGAGGAGCAAGAAAACAAAATCATTTTTGACCAAGTACACTTTCAAGGGGTTTCAATGGAAGGGGTTCGATTTCATCAAGTCGAATTTGTGGACTGCTTGTTTGAAAAATGTGATTTGTCCAATGTAGATTTTGGAAATGCAGTATTTCACAGGGTAGAGATGAGAAACTCCAAGCTATTAGGAACGAATATTTCTGGAAGTAGACTAACAGATGTGAGGATAGAAGACTCCGTTGCCAATTATTTAAGTATGAGTTTTTCTAAATTAAAAAAGGTAGCTTTTAAACAAACATCTATCAATCGTGCCGACTTTATAGAAGCGTCATTTGATAAAGTAGGCTTCGAAAAATGTGAATTAGATGGTGCCAATTTCACGGAAACGGATTTAAAAGGAATAGATTTGAGTACGAACATATATGAACAACTTACAGTTACGATGGAAAATCTTGCGGATTGCATCGTATCGACAGAACAGGCAATTGGCTTTGCAAAATCACTCGGTTTAATCATTAAAGAATAAGTCATACAAAAAAACCTCGTCTTTTCAGACGAGGTTTTCAAATTAGAAAAATAAGTTAAGTACTTGGAAGATAACTCCCGCTAAAACTGCGGAAATTGGTAATGTAATAATCCAAGTTAAAACGATTTTCTTCGCAACTCCCCATTTTACACCTTTGGCACGTTGAGCAGTTCCAACTCCCATAATTGCAGATGAAATAACATGTGTCGTGGAAACTGGTAAATGAATAGTTGTTGCGCCAAAAATAATCATGGCAGATGATAAGTCAGCGGCAGCTCCATTGATAGGGCGGATTTTCATAATCTTACCGCCAACCGTTTTAATAATTTTGTAGCCACCAATGGATGTACCTAGTCCCATTGCAGTTGCAGCGGCAATTCGTACCCATAACTGGATATCATCATTTGTTTGCCACTCAGCAGCGATTAAGGCCATTGTAATAATCCCCATTGCTTTTTGTGCATCGTTCGTACCATGTGTAAAGGATTGTAATGCTGCAGTTCCGATTTGAAACGTACGGAAACCTTTATTTGTTCCATATAAGCTTGTCTTTCTAAAAAGCACTTTGAATAAAGACATCATTAAAAATCCAACTGCTAACGCTAAAAATGGTGAAATAAGCAGTGCTTGAATGATTTTAATGAATCCTTCCCAGTTCAAAACGGCAAACCCAGCAGCAGAAACGGCAGCTCCTGCGATAGAACCGATTAAAGTATGCGAAGAACTGGAAGGAATACCGAAATACCAAGTAACTAAATTCCAAATAATAGCTGAAAATAGTGCAGCCAAAATAATGAGGGAACCATTTTGTAATACGAACGGATCAACGATATCCTTTGTAATTGTTTTTGCAACCCCAGTAAAAGTAAGTGCTCCAACAAAGTTCATTATAGCTGCCATTAATACAGCAACTCTTGGTTTTAACGCTCTTGTTGAAACAGAAGTTGCTATAGCATTAGCCGTATCATGAAACCCGTTTATGAAATCGAAGGCTAAAGCAAAAACGACAACAAGAATTGTAAGAATTAAAATAGAATCCATAGGACGTGCTCCTACGCATTTCGCATGATAATTGCTTCAATCGTAGTAGCTACGTTTTGGCAATAATCTGCAACTTCTTCTAGTTTTTCGTATATATCTTTAAACTGAATAATTCGAATCGGGTCTTTTTCATTTAAAAACAGTTGTTTAATAGATGAACGAAGTACTTCATCACATTTACGCTCGTAATCTTTAATAAGAACGGAATGCTCATGCATTTTAAGTAGTTTTTTCTGTGCAAGAAGTTCCATTGCTTTTACAATTTCATCTGTACTTTTCACGATATACTCTAAAAAAGTACGCATAAAATCATCGATTTCAAGAAGTGAGAACATTTCTAAATTAGCTGTAAAATCATCAATGCCATCTAAAATATCATCCATTCTAACCGCTAGTTGCAAAATATCTTCTCGTTCAATAGGAGTCATGAATGATTTATTAAGCATAACAATCAGCTCATGAATTAATTTGTCTCCTGCAGTCTCATAGTTCTTCACATGAACACTGATTTCCTTTAAATCTGAAATGGAATTAACACGGAAATCATCTGTATAGTGTGCTGCTTCTTGCACGTTTTTTGCGATATTTAACAATGATGAGAAAAAGGGATCTATTTTTTTTGAACCAATCATAAAAAAAGCCTCCTGGACTTTAAAGTTTATTTTTCAACGTTTTTCCTCAAATAGCATACCAAAAAAATTACAAAATCTACACACTTTTTACGTCTATTTATCAAAATTTACAATGCTGTAACATTGCTTCCTAAAATAAGGGTTTAAACAGTCGAATGAAAGCGCTTTTTAATGAATGAAATTTAAAAATTTATAACAATGTAAAAATATGAAACTTTCCGTGAGTTAACCCGTATAAAAGATTAGAGAGGCATAAGGGAGAAAGGGGTGAGGAAAATCGAACAAATCTTCTTGTATGGATTATTCGTTATTGGTTTAATCACGATATTATATGTGCTGTTTGCAGATGCAATTGATGGAATGGATAGTGGGATTTTGAATCCGACGACAATACTTACCTTCTTATTATTTATATGTGCGACCGGATTTATACTTCTTAAATTAACGAACTGGAACGATGAAATAATCATTATAGTAGCACTTGTAGTTTCGAGCGTTATAACTTTTTTATTATATTTCTTTGTACTTGTTCCATTAGCTTCTGCAGAAGTTTCGACAGCATATACGAATGAGTCACTGCAAGGCCAGGTAGCACGAGTAATTGTTCCGATTCCGATTGATGGTTATGGAGAAATCGTGATCGAAACGGTAAATGGAATTATTTCGAAAAGAGCAGTTGGATATGACAAGGAAGAGATAGATTATGACAAGCAAGTATTAATCATTGATATTGAGGACGGCACATTTTTAGTGAAAGAATATGAGCCGTTAAAATAATAAATAGGGGGAATAAAAATGGATATGGGACTTTTAATAGTAATAGGAATTGTTGTTTTTGTTTTAATCGTTGTACTTGCAGTATATATTACGAAATATCGCACTGTAGGTCCTGACGAAGCGCTAATCGTAACCGGTAGTTATTTAGGATCCAAAAACGTTCATACCGATGATTCAGGAAACCGCATTAAAATAATCCGCGGTGGCGGTACATTCGTATACCCGGTATTTCAACAAGGTGAACCACTTAGTCTTTTGTCAAGTAAGCTAGAAGTTACAACACCTGAAGTATATACAGAGCAGGGTGTTCCTGTTATGGCAGATGGAACGGCAATTATAAAAATTGGTGGCTCTATTTCTGAGATTGCAACCGCAGCGGAACAATTTTTAGGAAAATCAAAAGCAGATCGTGAGAATGAAGCAAAAGAAGTACTAGAAGGTCATTTGCGCTCTATATTAGGGTCTATGACGGTAGAAGAAATTTATAAAAATCGTGATAAGTTCTCCCAAGAAGTGCAACGAGTTGCTTCTCAAGACTTAGCAAAAATGGGATTAATCATCGTTTCCTTTACGATTAAAGATGTTCGTGATAAAAACGGTTATTTAGATTCACTAGGGAAACCGAGAATTGCGCAAGTGAAAAGAGATGCAGATATTGCGACTGCAGAGGCAGAAAAAGAAACTCGTATTAAACGTGCAGAAGCTTCCAAAGATGCGCAGCGTGCTGAAATAGAACGTGCAACTGAAATTGCAGAAGCAGAAAAAGACAATCAATTAAAAGTGGCAGAATATCGCCGTGAACAAGATATCGCAAAAGCACGTGCTGACCAAGCATATGAATTAGAAACTGCACGTTCTAAACAAGAAGTAACGGAGCAAGAAATGCAAATTCAAATTATCGAGCGTCAAAAACAAATTGAGTTAGAAGAAAAAGAAATTTTACGACGTGAAAAACAATACGACTCTGAAGTGAAGAAAAAAGCTGACGCAGACCGGTATGCAATTGAACAAAATGCTGCAGCTTCTAAATCTCGAGAAATTGCAGAAGCAGATGCTGAAAAATACAGAATTGAAGCAAAAGCGAAAGCCGATGCAGAAAAGGTACGATTAGACGGTCTTGCAAAAGCCGATGCACAGCGAGCGCAAGGGGAATCGGAAGCCGATATCATTCGTCTAAAAGGTCTTGCCGAAGCCGAAGCAAAACGTAAAATTGCAGAAGCATTTGATATGTACGGTCAAGCAGCTGTTTTAGATATGATTGTCCATATGTTACCGGAATATGCGAAACAAATTGCAAGCCCACTTTCCAATATCGACAAAATTACAGTGGTAGATACAGGAAGTGGAGAAGGTGGCGGTGCAAACAAAGTGACTTCTTATGCAACTAATTTAATGTCTACCTTACAAGAAACATTAAAAGCTTCATCCGGAATCGATGTAAAAGAAATGCTCGAAAACTACTCTGGTAAAGGGAATATTCGACCAAGTATTGAACAACTCACGGAAGAAATAAAAAAATCTAAAGTGGAGCAAGAGGCATAAGCTATTTGTAAGCCGAGAAAAACTTTCTCGGCTTTTTTCGCCGTATTTCATTTATTCTAAATAAACTATATAATATACACATATTACGTAGAATATTGTCAAATGAATGGAGGCGAATAGCATGCTAACAATCGAACAGGTACAGGATCTTAAACAAAAGATGTATTTGCCAAAAGTTGTTACAGATAAATCGGTAACGACTTACATTGGGAGTGCGAATGGAATTTCCTATTCTTTATATACGCTTATCCCAAATAGTGCTTCTTGGATTCACTATACTCCGAATGATGATGATTCATTTACAGAGCGATATACCATTTTGAGTGGGGAACTAGAGGTGGATGTAGAAGGAAAGAAAATTATCTTATGTCCGGGTGATGTCATAGATACAAATATAAATCCCGCTGTTCATACTTGTTATGCAAAAGAAACTGTAGAAATGTTATTTGAAATGACCTCTTCTTTTTTTGAGAAAAACTTTACGGAACGATATATTATTCAACGCGATGCAAGAAAAATACAAGAAGTGGATGGCTATACATACCATCATTGCGCTCGTATTAGAGATTATTCGATTGAACTTTGGAAAAGAATGGAGCCGAAGCAAAATGTGTCGATTCTAAGTGTAGGTTCCTATTTTCATGATATAGGTAAACTAGCAATTCCATTAGATATATTAAACAAACCTAGTAAATTAACAGAAAAAGAATGGAACATCATCAAAATGCATACGACATTAGGTGCTGAAATGATGCGAAAGCATGAAGTAGAATGGTTACGGAAAGCTGCTTTTATTGTAGAAGAGCATCATGAGCGGTATGATGGAAAAGGATATCCATACGGGTTAATGGGAAGCGAAATTTCATTGGAGGCTTCCATTGTTTCCGTTGTAGATGCCTTCGATGCCATGACGACAAACCGTGTATATAGAGACGCTATGACGATTGAAGATGCTATACAAGAGATGAAAGACGGAAGAGGTACCCAATTTAATCCGATTGTAGTGGATGAGTTTTTGAAAATGTTAGAAGAAAACAACAACAAATGGATCTAAAAGGAGAGAGAAAAATGTCTTATCGTATTGAGCATGATTCTATGGGAGAAATTCGAGTTCCGCAAGATAGCCTTTGGGGTGCACAAACACAAAGGTCCAAAGAAAACTTTAAAATTGGTGCTGAAAAAATGCCAATTGGTGTTGTCCATGGACTTGCCTTATTAAAAAAATCTGCCGCAATAGTTAGTCACTCTCTAGGAAATCTTTCAGAAGTCAAAAAAGATGCTATCGCAGCAGCAGCAGATGAAATTTTAGCAGGAAAATTAGATATGCATTTCCCACTTGTCGTATGGCAAACGGGTAGCGGTACACAATCGAATATGAATGTAAACGAGGTTATTGCACATCGTGGCAATCAACTTCTAGAAGCACAAGGAAGCCAAGAGCGACTTCATCCCAACGATGACGTCAATAAATCTCAAAGTTCCAATGATACATTCCCAACAGCCCTGCATATTGCAGGAGTGCTTGCCGTAGAGCAAAAACTATTACCTGCAATCGATGTATTAAAAGAAACACTTGGCAAGAAATCCGAAAAATTTATGGATATCGTGAAAATCGGACGTACACATTTGCAGGATGCTACTCCACTTTCACTAGGACAAGAGTTTAGTGGATGGCATAGAATGCTAGAAAAATCTTCTAAAATGATTGCGCAAAGTGTGTCCGACATGAAGGAGCTAGCAATCGGTGGAACAGCGGTAGGTACGGGTTTGAATGCACCAAAAGGATTTGGCGATTTAGTTGCAGCTGAAATTTCAAAAGCATTGGGCATTGAATTTACTTCCGCCAAAAATAAATTCCATTCTTTAACAAGCTATGACGATGTCGTGTATGTGCACGGGGCGGTAAAAGCACTTGCCGCAGACTTAATGAAAATCGCTAATGATGTTCGCTTACTTGCAAGTGGTCCACGCTCCGGTATTGGAGAAATTTCCATTCCGGAAAATGAACCGGGAAGCTCGATTATGCCAGGTAAAGTAAACCCAACACAAAGTGAAGCGATGACAATGGTTGTTGCACAAGTTATGGGTAATGATACGACGATCAGCTTCGCAGCAAGTCAAGGGAACTACCAATTGAATGTTTTCAAACCAGTCATCATTCATAATTTCCTACAATCTGTAGAATTACTAAGCGATGCAATTATTAGTTTTAACAACAATTGCGCGGTTGGCATTGAACCAAACTTAGAAACAATCGAACATCATGTAAACAATTCACTCATGTTAGTGACTGCCTTAAACCCGTATATCGGTTATGAAAATGCAGCAAAAATTGCAAAACATGCACATAAAAATGGGTCGACATTGAAAGAAGCGGCAGTAGCACTTGATTTATTGACTGCTGAAAAGTTCGATGAAATCGTTCGTCCGGAAAAAATGATTTAAGAAGAGAGATTGCCTATTATGAAAAAAATACTATTTATATGCCTTGCTTCTATATTAGTTCTTTCAGCATGCGGACAGAAAACGACCAAAGAAGATCATGAGGGGCATGAAGAACATATCGCACACTTAGCAAATGGCGATTTACAAGAAACAACTGCATCAACAGATGTGTTACCAGCATTTTTAGAAAACCAGTCGGAAGATATGCAACTTGTTTATCAAGCAGCAGCAAAGGCTCATGATATTTTAAAATGGATGCCTTGTTACTGTGGTTGCGGAGATAGTGCAGGGCATAAAGATAACTTTAACTGTTTCGTTCACGAGATAAAAGAAAATGGAGAAGTTGTGTGGGATGACCACGGAACAAGATGTGCAGCTTGTGTAGAAACGGCGATAGCTAGCATCTCCATGGTACAAGAAGGCAAATCTTTAGTAGAAATTCGAAATGCTATCGATGAGGCTTATAAAGAAGGTTATGCAGCACCAACCAAAACTCCGATGCCATCATAATTAGCAAAACTGCTCCTACTCACTAGTTTGTGAGAAGGAGCAGTTTTTCGTTTAATTTAAGGGGTAGAACCGGATAATCAACTAGTTCGATTTTGCAACCAGTCCATTATTTTATATAGTAATCACTTATGAGATATTCACTTATCACTTCAGTTGGAATTTCAAATGTCAGAACACCCATATAACCTGGGGCTATTTCATATTTGTCAAACGAAATTGTTAGCTTATGATCTGCAGTTATGGAGAAAGTTTGATCCGGGCGAATAGCTTCGAATACGAAACCTATTTCGTCCTTATCATCGATCCAATATATTTTATTAGAGTCATTTGCCATTTGTTTTGCCATTTCATCTTTTAAATAAGTAGAAATAGCCTCGATATACGCATCATTTTTAAATAAACTTGGTAATGTAATTAGTATCTGGTTTTTCTTATCAATCGTATCTGTACGCATTGTTGTAGAAGATGATCCAACTGTATTCACTTCATAACGACTAATAGAAAGAATATCCTCTGTATCCGTTACTACTTCATACGTAGATGTTACACCTAGATGCCCACCGCCTGCTTCCTCTAATTCCTTTATTTCTTTTTGGAAGCCTTCATAAAGTGCTTCATTTTCTGCGATATATTTTTCATTTAACATTTGTTCTAATTCCTTATTTTCCAGTCCAGTAACTATTGGAGTTTTTAAGTCGGCGTTATAAGTGTCTTCATCAAGCTTAATGGCCTGAAAGGTGACGACTTGAACAAATTGCCCAAGCAGAGGGAGGGTTGCAAGAGATTGTGCGAGTGCGGGGCTTACATTCACACTAGTTGTAAACAATGCTGCCGCTGCAACTAAGCCAAGTCCCCATTGTTTGAAAGGCTTCTTCTGTTTTCTGTTTGCTTTTTTAATAGAGTTTTTCACTATATTATTTAATTCCTCAGGGATTTCAATTTCTTCGTATTTCTTTTTGGCATCTTGTAACTTTTTCATAATTCCACCTTCTCTTCCATATTGACTCGTAGTTTTCGAAGTGCTGCATACAATCTCGTTTTGATCGTATTTGTATTTTCCTGTTGTACTTCTGCTATTTCATCAATTTTTAAATCCTCAAAATATCGCAAAACGATAATTGTTTTATATGGTTCTTTTAGATGATCGATGGCTTCATATAAATCATAGTCTTTTTCTAAATCATGTTGCTCAGGTAAAAGGGAATGAAGAATATCATCGTCCATTGTTTGCATACGTCCATGCTTTCGAATGAAATCGATGGATGTATTTACAACAATTCGATAAAACCATGTTTTAATATATTGCACTTCCTCTAAACAATCAATCGAGTTTAATGCTTTAATAATACTGTCTTGAATAATATCCAACGCATTTTCTTTATTTTTTACATAACTAAAAGCTAGCCGATAATAATCGTTTTGATGTTCTACTATATAGTTTTCAACAAGTTGAAATTTTTCCTTTTTCGTCATGACGTTTTTGAACTCCTTTTTCCCGTACCCGCGATTACGTTTCAATGATTAGACGGGCAAGTGTTATGGAAAGTTTGAATGATTCTAAAATAATTCTTAAGAAATTCTTCATATTTATCCTTCCAAAATGTTAAGAAACAATCTGTACACTAAATAAAGTAGCAAGACGGAAGGAGAAAACAAATGATACAAGTACAAAATGTTAATCATACATTTCTAATTGGAAAAAAAGGAAAAGAAAAGAGGGTACCCGTCCTAAAAGGATTATCCTTTGAAGTAGAAAAAGGGGAAATCGTTGTGATTGTAGGAAAAAGTGGATCGGGAAAGTCCACGTTACTACATACAATAGCAGGATTCATGAGTCCAGAACAAGGATCCATAATAGTGAATGACCAAGAAACCGCTAGCTTGAATGAAACCGAAAGAGCGCAGTTCCGATTAAATAATTTTGGCTTCATCTTTCAAAACTTTCAACTCATGCCTGGGTTGACCGCATTTGAAAACATTGAGCTACCATTGAAATTAAAAGGAATAGCGGCGAAAAAAAGAAAAGCAAGCGTGCAACAGTTATTGAGTAAAGTAGGACTCACGGAAGTAGCAGACCATTACCCAAATGAATTATCAGGCGGACAACAGCAGCGCGTTAGTATTGCCCGAGCATTGATTACAAATCCTCCAATTCTTTTCGCAGATGAGCCAACTGGTAGCTTAGATTCGGAGACAGAACAAGATATATTGTTATTAATACAAGACCTCAATCAAACACTGGGGGTAACATTCGTTATTATTACGCATGATGAAGAAGTCGCTAACATCGCACATCGTAAATTCAGAATGCGTGACGGGGAATTAGTGAAAGGAGATACAAGCAATGTTATTTAAAGATCAGGTCGACTTTGTACGCCAGCATATAAAGAAAAACAAATTACGTGTATTTATGACCATACTTGCCGCAACAATGGGGTGTGCATTTTTAATCGTACTAGCTTCCATCGGATTTGGCATACAAGATACGATGCGTCAAGAAGTATTAGAAGATCAAGCTATTACCGAAGTTGAAGTGTATACAAATGATGGAGAAGAAATCGATATTTCTAAAATTAGAGCAGTGGAACATGTAGATGCAATTGTACAAAGAACTCGTATGGACATCATGACAGTTTCTCAACTAGAAAATCGTTCGCTTGAAGGTAGTATGCTGCTTACTAATTTTGCAGAAGAAGAAAAATCAAATCTCAAACTATCTGAAGGGCGTATGCCTACGAAGGACAATGAAATCATTGTAGGCTACCAGTTTGCAGAGAACTTATTAACGGATACGGAACGCCAGGAAATGGAGAAAAGTACGGAAGAAGAAGCGGAATCTAAGGGAGGATACAAAGAGAGTTTAATCGGAAAAACGATTTCTATGTCACTTCAATCATATGAATCGGAAGAAGCTTTCCCGGAAAACTGGGATTTTACGATTGTAGGAGTAACGGAGAAACCGGCGAGGGATTGGTTTGTCGATACGAACATGCTATTAGATGAGTCATGGAAGGACAAGTTTCAGGAAGTGTACGAAGTGAATGTGGAAGGAGAGAATACCGACTTATTCTACTCTAGCATGAAAATCTACACTTCTAGCTTAGAGCATGTAAAATCGGTAACGGAAGACCTAAAAGAAATGGGCTATAGTGTGTATTCCGTTTCAGAACAATTAGAGCAGTTAGATGTCTTTTTCATGGCATTTAAAATAGGGCTTATCTTTGTTGGGACAATCGCCGTATTAATAGCTTCCATCGGTATTTTTAATACGATGACAATGGCGGTAACGGAGAGAACTCGTGAAATCGGTGTAATGAAAGCAATTGGCGCAAGTCCTAAACTGATTCAACGCTTGTTTTTGATGGAAAGTGCATGGATCGGTGTAATTGGGACAGTGCTAGCAGTCATCATTTCTTATGCTGTAAGTTTCCTAGCAAACTGGATATTGCCGATGGTAGTAGGTGCAGCCTTAGGGGAGGAAGAGTTCGAAGGTATATCGATGACCTTTTCTTTAATCCCTTGGCAACTTGTGGTCATTGCTTCTGTTATTAGCATTAGTGTTGCAATGATTTCAGGGTGGAGACCAGCACGAAAAGCAACGAAAATAGATGTCATTCAAGCATTAAGACAAGAGTTATAAAAAGAAAGGTCGTCCCCGTTTTTGGAGACGACCTTTTACTGTGAAATGGTGACATAAGCGAAGAATAGGGCTAGTACAACCGCTACATTTAGTAAGTTGTAATTCATTCGCGAAATTTTTCTATCCATTTTCTCCGATTTGTTGATAAATACTATCCCTAAAAAGGTGATTAAAATCGCTAATAACAAGGCGATGATCGGGGACATATTATATACTCGTACATCGATGAAATGCACAATAATGATAGCGATAGCCATTGCTATACCATAGGCTACTTTTTTAAATGTCGGTTCTTTCATGATTTCAACTCCTATCCGTGGTACTAGGCATCATTTCTTTCAATTCATTCTCCAAAAAAGGATCTGCATTTAACATTTGCTTAAACTGTTTATAACCTTCCATTTGTTCATCGGTCGCTATTTTCCCGTTCTTATAAGCTCGTATTAATATATTTTTCGGCGTATTTTCCATATCAATAAACTCCACTAATTGTGCCTCATAGCCGACCATATTTAATATTTCTGCTCGAATGGAGTCCGTTGCGAGTGCTGCAAAGCGTTCTTTTATGAGTCCGTGCTTTAACATAATATCAAGACCAGGTGCATCTAGCTGTCTATTTAACTCATGCTGGCAACAAGGGACACTTAAAATAACACTGGCTCCCCATTTTACTGCACGTGCAAGGGCCATATCTGTTGCAACGTCACAAGCATGGAGTGTAACAACCATATCTACAGCTGTTTCGTCGTTGTAATCATTAATATCTCCAACTAAAAACTCGAGTTGTTCATAGCCTAAATCGTCTGCAATCTGCGCACATTCCTCAATAACTTCCTTTTTCAAATCCAAACCAGTCACTCGAATATCGAGACCTTTTTCGATTTTTAAATAATGATAAAGTGCAAAAGTTAAATATGATTTCCCAGATCCAAAATCGAGAATCCGCACAGGTTTATCCTTTGGTAAATGGGCAAGAGCATCGTCGATAAACTCCACAAAACGGTTAATTTGCTTGAACTTATCGTATTTTTGCTTTTTCACTTTTCCTTCCTCGGTTTGTACGCCTAAACGAATAAGAAAAGGATAGGGAGTGTTTTCATCTAACAAATAATTCTTTTTACGATTATGCGAGAGATTCACTGTTTTTGCAGCTTCTGTTTTCTCTGATTTCCACATTACTTTGTTTTTCTTAGAAAGTTGGGCTTGTACTTTTTCTGTTACGAAATCCGCATGAATTTGGCGGAACTGTTCTAACAGGTCTTCTAGTGTCTCCGCAAAACTTTCTAGTGGAACATTTTCATGTTTTAAAATGCGTTCATATTGATATTCTAGTTGAATGTGATATTTATTTTTTATTTCGATTGGCTTTAGTTTAACGCGCTTTACTTCATTAGACTTGGCACGTGGCTGACTGATCGTTGCAGCAACCAACTGCTTTTTTCCAACTTGTTCTATTAGATATGTTTTCATTTCTTGAAATTCCATACGATTCGCCTTCTTTTTCCGTAATATACTTGGAAATAGTGTAACACACCGATGATATTTTAGGTTAGTTGGAAAAATGAAAGCTTTAGTTGTAATAACAATTAAATAGAAATTACTTCAAATAAGTAAGCGTCTTACCAGTCCATCCAAACAATATCGTCAGAATTGGGCTTAACAAACAGAAAAAGGCAAATGGCAAGTAATCAATTGTGGAAACAGCTAATACATTCGTGATGAATATGCCACACACACTCCATGGAACAAGTGGATTCACGACTGTCCCAGCGTCTTCCATAACACGCGCTAAGTTTTTATTGGCAAGTCCTACTTTTTTAAATTGCGATTGGAATGATTCACCTGTTAGTAATATGGATAAATATTGCTCGCCTATTAATGTGTTTACACCAATTCCAGTAAAAGCCGTCGCTGTAATAACAGCTCCTACGCTTTTCAATAAACTTTCCACTTTCGCAAGTAAACTTTGTACAATGCCGAGTGTAAATAATAGCCCTCCCATACTTAAAGCAAGTATGACAAGTCCAATCGTAAACATCATACTATTCATACCACCACGGGTAAGAAGGGAGTCAACTGCTTCGATTCCAACACTAGACGAATAGCCGTTAAACAATATATTCAGTACTTCTTCAAAAGGAGTGAAATGAAAAAAGTAAGAAATGCAAATAGCCGCAATAGAAGTTAAAGCTAATGCAATAATCGCAGGCACTTTTTTGATAGAAAGTATAAAGAGTAAAACGATCGGAAGTAATGTATACCAGTGGACCATACCTGTCTGAAGAAGTCCCTCTTGAAAAACATTAATCTGATCTAACTCTTGGATTTCTTTATTAGGCGATAAAATCCCGTAACCAACAAGAGAGATAAAAAATGCAGGAATAGTCGTCCATCCCATATTGCGAATATGTTCAAATAGATCGACTTGAACAATCGCAGAAGCAAGATTCGTCGTATCAGATAAGGGAGACATTTTATCTCCAAAAAAGGCTCCTGAAACAATTGCTCCAGCTGTAATAGCTAAAGAAATATCCATCGCGCTTGCCATCCCAATAAATGCAACGCCAACTGTCGCAACCGTTGTTAAGGAGCTCCCAATAGACAATCCAACAATACATGTAATTAAAAATACAATCGCATAGAAAAAATGCGGAGTAATAAACTGGAAACCTAAATAAATCAGTGTAGGTATAGTCCCACCCATCATCCAGCTACTTATTAAAATACCTATAAAGAAAAAGATAAAAATTGCTCCAAGTCCTGCTTTGGATCCTTCTATTAGTCCTTCCTCTAACTTTTTGAAAGGCACTTTTTTGAATAATCCATAAGTAATCAGTAATAAAATCGCCAGTAAAATAGGCATATGTGGAACTGCATCAAATTGAACAATACAAACTGCCATTAATGCAATAATCATCATTGTAATGAGAACAGCCTCTAAAAAGGAAGGCATGATCGTCGAACGAATTCGAAACATAGTAAATCCTCCTCAGTGAAATTAATAAAACACTTTCGCACTTCAACGCTTTGAAGTGACGAAGTAATTAGGATTTTATCACGTTTTACTATTAAGTCAATTAGTTAAGAAATAGTCTATTTCGTCAGAATTTTGTGATAGAATAATAGGAAATGAAATAGCATTCAAAAAGGGGAGATTTGTTTGTTAAATGAAAAAACAGTTGGACAAATAGTAAAAGAAGCAGCAAGAAAATTTCCAGAAACAGAAGCCTACGTATATCCCGAACATGGCATTCGAAAAACATATAAAGAATTTGACGAAGAAACGGACGAGCTTGCAAAAGCGTTCATCGGTATGGGCATCCACAAAGGGGAACATGTTGCAATATGGTMTGATAACAAAAGAGAGTGGTTATTAAGTCAGTATGCAACAGGAAAGATGGGTGCTGTTCTTATAACTGTAAATACGAGTTATCAAGAAAAAGAGTTGGAGTATTTACTGCAACAGTCGGATGCAACGACACTTATATTATGCGAGTCATATAAAGGGACATCATACTTGGACATTATACGCGCTGTCTGTCCAGAAATCGAAGACTCAGAAAAAGGTAAAATACACTCTGAGAAATTACCAAATTTTAAACGTGTCATTGTGATGAGTGAAAATGAATATCCAGGAATTTATACATGGTCCGAGCTTTTAGCACATGCAGAAAGTGTACCTGATGAAACATTAACGCAACGTTTGAACGCACTTCATAATGATGATGTCATTAATATGCAGTATACATCTGGAACGACTGGATTTCCAAAAGGTGTAATGCTAACGCATAAAAATGTAGTGAATAATGGACAACTTGTTGGAGATTATATTCATCTTACAGAAAATGACCGATTATGCATCCCTGTTCCATTCTTCCATTGCTTCGGCTGTGTGATGGGTACAATTGCATCTGTTACCCATGGTAGTACAATGGTCATCATGGAACAGTTTAATGCAGAAAAAGTATTACAAATGGTGCAAGACGAAAAGTGTACGGCATTACACGGTGTCCCTACTATGTTTATAGCGGAGTTAAATCATCCAGATTTTGCTCAATATGACTTATCTACATTACGCACTGGGATTATGGCTGGTTCCATTTGTCCAATAGAAGTAATGAAAAGAGTAATAGAAGATATGGGGATGTCAGAAGTAACAATAGCATATGGGCAAACAGAATCTTCTCCGGTTATTACACAAACGAAAACGGACGATGCAATCGAAAAACGAGTATCGACTGTTGGGAAAGCCCATCCGGGAGTAGAAGTGAAAATTATCGACCCGGTAACAGGGGAAGATACACCAGCGGGAGTTCCGGGTGAGTTATGTACGAGAGGTTACCTAGTGATGAAAGGTTATTATAAAAACGAAGAAGCGACAAAATCTGCCATTGATGCAGAAGGATGGCTACATACGGGCGATATCGCAGTAATGGACGAGGAAGGGTACCTCGATATAACTGGACGCATGAAAGACATGGTCATTCGCGGCGGAGAAAATATTTATCCAAAAGAAGTGGAAGAGTTTTTGTATCAGCACCCGGCGATTCAAGATGTTCAAGTAGTTGGGGTACCGGATCAGAAATACGGGGAAGAACTAATGGCGTGGGTTATTTTAAAAACAGGCGAAAACTTAACGGGTGAAGAATTAAAGACATACTGTAAAGGGAAAATATCTCATCATAAAATCCCGAAATACATTGAATTTATCGATGCATATCCAATGACCGCTTCGGGGAAAATTCAAAAGTTCTTACTTCGCGAAATGTCGAAAGATAAAGTTTTCGTATAAGATATTTCCCGGGAAATCGACAAAGAGATGACATATTTCTAAGTCATCTCTTTTGTTTTACATAATTTCATTAGTAAATAAAATGGGAAAGGGTTGTTAAAATGTATTTAGATCATATCGTCCATCACGTAACAAAAACACCGAGTCAAGTTGCAAGTGATTGGAACAAGAAAGGTTATCACGCCGTTATTGGAGGCCAACATACAAATTGGGGTACATATAATGCACTTTTATACGCAAAGACTAGCTATATAGAGTGGTTAGCGCTTGAACATAAAGAAATTGCAGAAAATGCAAACCATCCATTAATTAATCTATTCTTGCACGATTTGAAAACAACTGCTGGATTTGGAACTATTTGCATTCGTACGACGACAATTGATGAACTTTTCGGGCAACTGGAAGCGAAGGGTATAGAAACCTCTGGAGTTTTACATGCTGAAAGAAAAACAACAAGTGGCCAAGTTCGTAAGTGGAAGATGCTATTTGTGAAAGAAGAGATAAGCGATGCATTACCTACTCCATTTTTTATCGAATGGGAGGAAAGCGATGAAGAACGCTATCAATCACTTCAAAATGATGGCACTATTAACGAAAGTAATTTACAATTAAGCATTTCAGCATGTGAATTTCATGTGCGTGATCCAAAGGGAATAATGAATAAGTGGAAAAGGTATTTTGACTTGGTAGAAGAAGATGGACACATACTTTTACTAAGCAATACAAAGCTAATCTTTAAACAGTTACAAAGTGGAACAAAGGAAAGATTAGCGGCAGTTCATATAGAGGGGACAGGGGATAAAGAAACGCTTATATATGAACGGGCAACGTATCACTTCCACTAAGAGGAGGAATAATTTTGGAAGAATTTATAGAAAAAGCGGTCATTGTTGCGGTCAATTTGCAGCATGATGAGCATTTTGAATATGGATTAGAAGAATTACACAATTTAGCAGAAGCACTAAACGTACAAGTAGTAGGAGAAGTCACGCAAAATCTAGAACGTGTGACGAATTCCCATTACGTTGGGACAGGTAAAGTAGAAGAGATAAAAAACTTTTACGAAGAAGCTGATGCCAATCTAGTTATTTTTAATGATGAACTTACACCATCACAAATTCGAAATTTAGAACGGKATCTAGAATGTAAAGTAATCGATCGGACGATGCTCATATTAGACATTTTTGCTCGTCGTGCGAAATCGAACGAAGCACAGATGCAAGTAGAATTGGCACAGCTACAGTATATGTTGCCACGTTTAGTCGGACTCCGAGCATCCCTTGGTAGACAAGGTGGGGGAACAGGCGGCGGTTTTAAAAACCGTGGTGCTGGGGAAACAAAACTAGAGCTGGATAGACGTAAAATTGAAGATCAAATTGCCAAACTTAAACGTGAGCTAGAGCAGGTCAAATATCAGCGCGAAACACAACGTAAACAACGGAAGAAAAACGCCATTCCAGTTGTATCATTAGTGGGATACACAAATGCTGGTAAGTCTACTATTATGAATCAATTGCTTCATAAAGTTGGACAAGCGGATTCCAAACAAGTATTTGAAAAGGATATGCTATTTGCTACGCTCGAAACTTCCGTTCGTCAGATCAAGTTACCTGATCAAAAAGAGTTTTTATTAACAGATACGGTAGGATTTGTTAGTAAGCTACCTCACCATTTAGTGAAAGCATTCCGTTCCACTTTGGAAGAAGCACGAGATGCTAGCTTACTACTACATGTTGTAGATGTATCAAATGCTGAAAACCGTTATATGATGGATGTTACGAACGAGACGCTACTCGCTGTAGGGGTAGAGGATGTACCGACGATTTATGTATACAATAAATCAGACTTGGCTGATTTGAAATATCCTCATGTAACTAGCGATAATATTTGGATTTCTGCTAAGGAAGGGGCAGGCCTAGACGAACTGCTAGATATGATTAAAAAACGTATTTTTTCGGACTATGTTTTATGCAATATGTTGATCCCTTTTGATCGAGGAGATCTTGTATCTTATTTAAACGAGCATGCATCTGTGAAGTCGACATCGTACGAAGAAGAAGGGACGCTTGTTAGAGTCGAACTGAAAAAATCAGACTATGATCGATTTGAGCAATTTGTCTTTGTAGAAGAATAAAAAAGAAGCTTATCGCTCGGGCGATAAGCTTCTTTTCACACTTCTTGGAACTGTATATTATGCAATCTAGCGAAAATCCCGTCTTGCGCGACTAACTCATTATACGATCCATCTTCTGCGATTCCGTCTTCGGTTACCACTAACACTCGGTCTGCATCGCGAATAGTTGCAAGGCGATGGGCAATAATAAGTGTTGTGCGATTTTCTGCAAGCTCCATTAATGATTTTTGGATTATTTTTTCTGTTTCTGTATCAAGGGCAGAGGTAGCCTCGTCCAATATTAAAATTGGTGGATTTTTCAAGAACATACGCGCAATTGCTAAGCGCTGCTTTTGTCCACCAGATAATTTAAGTCCTCTTTCTCCAATTTGAGTATTATACCCTTCAGGAAGGCCGGCGATAAAGTCTTCTAAATGCGCTTTTTTTGCTGCATCGCGAATTTCTTCGGTAGTAGCATCCTTTTTCCCGTACGCGATATTTTCTTCAATGGTACCAGTAAATAAAAAGACATCCTGTTGTACAATTCCAATTTGAGCACGTAATGATTGCATAGTGACGTCTTGAATATTTAGTCCATCAATGGAAATGGCACCTTCATTCACCTCATAAAAACGTGGAATAAGTGAACAAATGGTTGTTTTTCCTGCTCCAGACGGACCGACAAAAGCCACCGTTTCCCCAGCTTTAATCGATAAATTAATGTCCTCTAGTACAGATTTATGCTTATCGTAGCGGAAGCTAACATTGTCAAATTCAATGTTTCCATTTAAATGAGTAACACTTAAAGCATTTGGTCGATCTTTAATCTCTGGTTCTTGTTCCACGAGATCCAAAAACCGTTTAAATCCAGCCATTCCTTTGGGATATAGCTCGAGTAGTGCTGTAATTTTATCCACTGGTTTGATCAACACATTGACATACAATATAAAGCTCACAAGCTCACCGTAAGATAATTTTTCTTGGAATGTAAACCAAGCTCCCACCACAAGTACAACTAATGTCACAAGTCGGGTCATCATATAAATACTGGAATGTGTACCAGCCATTACTTTATAAGCGCTTAGTTTTGCCAAACGGAAATTCCCGTTATCTTCTTTGAAACGAGCGATTTCAAATTTTTCATTTGTAAATGATTGGACTACACGTACACCGGATACACTATCTTCGACTCGGGCATTTACGTCAGCAATTTTACCATACATATTCTTCCATGCTTTGTTCATCATAATATTTCCGTAAGTAGCAACGATAGATAGGAATGGAACCATAATGATTGCGATAATTGCAAGCTCAGGATTGATATTGAACATAATGGCAAATGCTCCAATAAGCGTCATAATGGCGATGAATAAATCCTCCGGACCATGATGGGCAAGTTCGCCGATATCAAATAAGTCATTCGTAATACGACTCATAATATGACCAGTTTTTGTATTATCAAAAAACCGAAATGATTGCCGTTGCACATGATTAAATAATTGCTGGCGCATGTCTGTTTCGATATTAATCCCAAGTTTATGACCAAAATAACTTACTACATAGTTAAGGAAAGTGCTCAATATGTATACGAGCAACAATAAAATACTGATGCGGACAATCATATTCCAATCGCCAGTTGGTAATAAGACATCGATAAACCATTTCACTGCAACAGGAAAAGCCAGTTCTAAAAGGGCGACAAATACAGCACTACTAAAATCGATAACGAATAGCCTTTTATGTGGTTTATAAAATGCAAAAAACTTCTTTAGCATAAAATCTCCTCCTTTCTTCTATTGCATAGTGACTATTATAGCGAACAATTTCAGAAAGCGAAATAATTGGATATTTTTTGACAGGAAAAAGAGAGGACGATATAATGAATGTCTTATTTTAGAAAAGAGGTAAAAGCATGTTTTCAAAAGATGAAATAGTAAAATCAGTTCCACAAAAAGGATTCTTTGGACATCCAAAAGGGTTAATGTCCTTATTTTTCACAGAGTTTTGGGAGCGTTTTTCTTACTACGGGATGCGCGCAATTCTAATCTATTATATGTACTATGAAGTAACACAAGGTGGATTGGGGCTTGAGCGTTCAACGGCAAACTCCATCATGGCCGTTTATGGTTCCCTTGTTTATATGTCTGGAATTATTGGAGGCTGGATAGCCGACCGAATACTAGGTACGACAAGAACTGTATTTTATGGTGGAGTATTAATAATGCTCGGTCATATCGTATTGTCGTTCCCAGGTGGAATTACAACACTATTTATTTCGATGGCACTAATCATCATTGGAACAGGGTTATTAAAATCAAATATTTCAACTATCGTTGGCGATTTGTATTCAGAGAAGGACGCTCGTCGTGACTCTGGTTTCAGTATTTTCTATATGGGTATTAACATGGGAGGATTCCTTGCGCCATTGATCGTTGGAACTGTCGGTCTAGAGTACAACTTCCATTTAGGATTTGGACTAGCAGCAGTTGGGATGGCTCTTGGATTAATCGTCTTTTTAGTAACAAAGAAAAATAATCTTGGTTTGGCAGGGTCATATGTGCCAAATCCAATGACTAGTGAAGAACGGAAAAAGGTATTTGCTAGAATCGGATTTGTCATTATAATCGTACTTGTTCTTGGATTTATATTAGTGAAACAAGGAATTATGACAATTGATGTCTTTACAATGACGGTTTCTATTTTAGGTATTGTTATACCGACCTTGTATTTTATCGTGATGTATAGAAGTGAGCGTACAACTGCTGATGAGAAGTCAAGATTGCTTGCATATATTCCATTATTTGTTTCGGCGATGATGTTCTGGGCAATTGCCGAACAAGGGGCCAATATATTGGCGCAGTATGCGGATGAGCGTGTTAATCTGATGATAGGATCTTTTGAGATTTCACCAGCATGGTTCCAATCATTAAATCCGTTATTTATAATTGTGCTCGCACCTATTTTTGCTTGGATGTGGATAAAACTTGGTGACAGACAACCATCTACGCCTAAAAAGTTCTCTTTCGGTTTGTTCTTTGCGGGTATGTCATTCATTGTGATGATCATTCCAGCCTATATGAATGGAACGGAAACGCTTGTTAACCCGTTTTGGCTTGTACTGAGCTTCTTCTTAGTTGTACTTGGTGAGTTACTATTATCACCAGTTGGTTTATCTGCTACAACAAAACTTGCGCCAGGTGCCTTTGCCGCTCAAACGATGAGTTTGTGGTTCATGACGAATGCATCCGCACAAGCCATCAATGCACAGGTAGTTAAATTGTATTCACCAGAAAATGAAATTTTATACTTTGGTGTAATCGGAGTAATCGCGATTATTATCGGATTACTATTGTATTTAATGACGCCTTTAATCCAAAAGTATATGCGTGGAGTAAAATAAATGAAACCTTACCTAAACTTTCCTCGTATATATAGTTATCAACACATGAAGGGATGATAACTAATATGAAAAAATGGACAATGCTTATAGCAGTAGCCACATTATCATTAGGTTTAGCTGCATGTAACGAAACTGCAACTCCAGCGGAAAGTGAAGAGGTAACAGAACAGAGTAAGTTAACACTACAAGAGGTATATGATAAATCTATTGCTACTTCAGAAGAGCTGAAAAGTGTAAAAGCAGTAATGGATCTAAATCAAAAAATGAATATGCCTAGCGAAGAAACTACATTAGAAATTAGCTCGAAAATGGATATGGAATATATAGTAGAACCAATGCAAATGCATCAAAAAGGTACATCAACTGTAAATGGATTGGCAGAAGGTATGCCTGCTCAAACGTCTGAATCAGAAAGCTATATGACAGCAGATGATTTCTATGTATACGAAGAATCTGCAGGACAGTGGATGAAGTTTCCACAAGAAATGATGGCAGGAATTATGAATGCTGCCGGCCAAGCTGATGCATCCGATCAACTGAAGCAGATTGAAGGATATTTAGATGAGTTTAAATTTGAACAAGATAATGAAAACTATATTTTAACGCTCGAGGCTTCAGGTGAAAAATTCACAGAACTTGTAAAAACACAAGTCGACGAAGTGATGCAAACGATGGGTGCAGGCGAAGAGATTCAAATGGATTTTGTTATTAATTCAGTAAACTATTTAATACACATTGATAAAGAGACGTTCCAAACGAATAAATTAGATGTCGTGCTCGATATGGATATAGAAGTAGACGGAGAGAAAATGAACATCGAACAAGATGTAAAATCTACTTTCTCTGGTTTCAATGAAGTAGAAGAAATCGTTATCCCACAAGAAGTAATCGATAATGCTGTTACACTATAAAATATAATAGGTTAAAAGACTGCTCCTGATTGTTGCAATAAAACGACAATTGGGAGCAGTCTTTTTGTTTTCTCATTAATATATAGTAAGATTGTAGTGGGGCAAAATGGCTTGTATATAGTATATTGTCAATTGAAAATCATTTTCATTTAAAGGTTGACTTGTATAGGCAAGATGCTATAATAAATTTGTGGGTAAATGATAATGATTTTCACTATCGTGAGTTCACAAAAAGAATGATGAGGATAGACATGAAAAAAAGATATCTTGTAATTGCACTAGTAGCACTTTCTCTTTTATCTCTCTTTGTTGGTGTAAGTAGAATTTCTCCGGCAGACTTGCTGGATTTTAATTCGGAAGAGACGCAAATATTTCTTATTAGCCGTATACCGAGACTAATTGCCATTATACTTGCGGGAGCAGGGATGAGTATTGCAGGTTTAATCATGCAAAGTCTTAGTAGGAATAAGTTCGTATCACCTACTACAGCTGGGACGCTCGATGCAACTAGACTAGGAATTTTAATATCAATGTTAGTATTTACGAATGCTACGTATGTGGAGAAAATCACCTTTGCATTTATCTTCGCATTAGCAGGTACATTGTTATTTATGCAAATATTGAATCGGATTAAATTTAAGGATGCAATATTTGTTCCATTAGTTGGTTTAATGTTCGGAAATATTCTCTCTTCTATTACTACGTTTTTTGCTTACAAATCCAATATTATTCAAAATATGACTGTATGGTTACAAGGAGATTTCTCTTTAATACTAAAAGGCAGGTATGAACTACTGTACATAAGTGTACCGGTGCTAATCATTGCGTACATCTATGCAAGTCGATTTACCGTTGCAGGAATGGGCGAGGATTTCGCTAAAAACCTAGGACTTTCTTACAAGAAGGTGCTAAATCTGGGATTAGTGCTCGTGGCTTTGATTTCTACTACTGTTGTTTTAACAGTAGGTATGATTCCGTTTCTAGGATTAATCATCCCGAATATTGTATCCATCTTTAAAGGGGATCATTTAGAAAAAACATTACCGCATACAGCACTGCTCGGCGTCATTTTCTTATTAGTATGTGATATTTTAGGTAGAGTTCTCATTTTCCCTTACGAGATACCGATTAGTATGACGGTTGGTGTTATCGGAAGTGCAATCTTCCTATTCTTATTGTTTAGGGGGAGAGCATATGCGAAATAGAACAAAAATGATTCTTTTAATCGCTTTAAGTATTTTGTGTATAGCATTGTACTTATTTCAAGGATTAAATGGTAGTTATGATTATGCGCTGCCACGCCGTGCGATTAAAGTATTGGCAATGGCATTAACAGGAGTTGCGATTGCATATTCCACTGTAATTTTCCAAACGATTACGCATAACCGAATTTTAACACCGAGTGTAATGGGATTAGATTCGTTATACATGCTTGTACAAACATTCATTTATTACTTTTTTGGTTCGATGTCCATCTTAGTAATTAACAAGAATTATAATTTCTTTATTTCAATCGTAGCGATGGTTGTCTTTGCACTGCTTCTATATCGCTTTCTGTTTAATGCAGGAAAACGCCCAATTTATTTCTTATTACTAGTTGGGATTATTATAGGGACTTTCTTAGGTAGTATTACTACTT
Source organism: Psychrobacillus sp. 05T411 (assembly GCF_056396485.1). NCBI lineage: Bacteria > Bacillati > Bacillota > Bacilli > Caryophanales > Bacillaceae > Psychrobacillus > Psychrobacillus sp. 05T411. Next base: position 116,870 of record NZ_JBFTLO010000010.1, read on the forward strand.
TCCTACAAGTACTTATCGATCCAAACGAGTTTACCAGTTTGCAAAACAAAATGTTTGCGAGCTTCAATAATGTAAACGGGGACTTAGTATGGTTCGCCATGATTATTATTGTAATATCCATTTTATACGGATGGAGATCTATTCGAGAATTGGATGTATTGTCTTTAGGGCGGGACAATGCGATTAACTTAGGTGTGAGTTACGATAAAATTGTTAAAAGTATGCTTGTTTTATCAGCCGTACTAATCGCCACTTCTACTGCGCTTGTCGGTCCAATAACGTTTTTTGGATTGATTGTGGCAAACTTATCCTATCAATACTTTAACACTTACAAGCACTCGATTCTTATAGTGGGTGCGAGTTTGATGAGTTTAGTTGCTTTAATAGGCGGGCAGTGGGTCGTTGAAAGGATTTTCACGTTTAATACCACTCTAAGTGTCATTATTAACTTTATCGGTGGGGTTTACTTCATTTATTTATTATTAAAGGAGAGTCGAGCTTAAGTATGATCCAAGTAAAAGAGATATCAAAGCACTTCGGTAAAAAGCCAGTAGTAGACAAAGTAAGTGTTAATATACAGTCTGGTAAGATTACGTCATTTATTGGTCCGAATGGTGCTGGAAAATCAACACTATTGTCAATGGTTAGCCGTTTATTGGATGCAGACACGGGTGAGGTTCTACTAGATAAATCAGATGTACGTAAATGGAAATCCGATGAGTTCTCGAAACGAGTTTCTATTTTGAAGCAATCGAATTATATGAACGTCCGTTTAACGATACGAGAACTAGTGTCATTTGGTCGATTTCCTTATTCTAAAGGAAGACTAAATGAAGAAGATACGAAAATGATCGATCAAGCAATTGATTATATGAATTTAGCGGATATTCAGGATGATTATTTAGATGAATTGTCCGGTGGGCAACGTCAACGTGCATTCATCGCTATGGTAATTGCGCAAGATACGGAATATATTCTATTGGATGAACCATTAAATAACTTAGATATGAAGCATTCAGTACAAATTATGAAAATTTTACGCAAACTTGTGGAAGAACTTGGAAAAACAGTAGTCATTGTATTGCATGACATTAACTTTGCTTCTGTATACTCTGATTATATTGTTGCATTGAAAAATGGGCGTGTAATTAAGGACGGCCCGACACATGAAATCATTAATTCGGATGCGTTGAAAGAGATTTATGATATGGATATTCCAATCCAAGAGATGAATAGCTGTCGCATTTGTGTATATTTCAACTCATAAGAAAAAGGGGAAATTCACCAGTGAAAAAGTATAAATTTTTAGCAGTCATGTTCGCAATGCTTTTATTAGTATTAGCAGCATGTGGAAATAAAGAAGAAGCAACGGAAGATACTTCTTCTGCAAATGAAGGTACTACTGACGAAACTGCAACAACAGACGAGTCTTCTGTATTTCCGTTAACAATTCCACAACCGGAAGGATACGCTGAAGTAACACTAGATGCTCAACCAAAAACAGTAGTAGCATTTGACTATGGGTTCCTGGATACTCTGGATGCACTGGGCGTTGACGTAGCAGCAGTATCGCAACAAAGTTTGCCAAAATATTTAAGTAAATATGCAGATGAATCTTATAAAAATGCAGGTGCTTTAAAAGAACCAGATTTCGAAGCAATTCACGCAATGAAACCAGATGTAATTTTCATCTCTGGTCGTCAAGCAGATGCATATGAAGAATTAAGTAAAATTGCACCAACCGTTTATGTTGGCCTAGACACACATGACTATCTTAACTCGTTTAAGGCAAACACAGAACTAGCTGGTAAAATTTTCGGTAAAGAAGCAGAAGCAACGAAAGCTTTAGAAGAAATTGATGCACAAATCGCAGAAATTACTGCAAAAACTTCGAGCTTAGATGAAAAAGCATTAGTCGTTCTTGCATCTGAAGGAGAATTAAGTGCTTACGGTCCTGGTTCTCGATTTGGTGTGATCCATGATGTATACGGTATTAAACCTGCAGATGAAAATCTGGAAGTATCTACTCATGGACAAAGCGTTTCATTTGAATATGTACTTGAAAAAAATCCGGATATGCTTTTCGTAGTAGACCGTGATGCAGTAGCATCTGAAGGGGAATCTGGTACAAAAGCAGCGATAGAAAACGAAATCGTTAGTAAAACAAATGCTGTTAAAAACGGTAAAGTCTTCTACTTAGACCCAGAAGCTTGGTACTTATCAGGTGGTGGTATTGAATCAGAAAAAGCAAAACTTGATGCAGTGCTAGAAGCGATAAAATAAAATATTTTATCAAATTAGACGTATGATCGGGAAAGAAGGAACTTCGGAAATAAGATTGGAAGAACTGGGAAAAGAGCCCCGAGCATATTGCCGGTCATAAAGCGAATCTTTTTAAACCGAAACCCAATCATGTTATTGAGTCAAGTGGTGGGGTATACGAGTTAAAAGCAAGTAAATAAAAGAAGTCCACGAGGAATTAATCTTCGTGGACTTCTTTTATGTTGTTAATAAGTTATGGAGTTAAAGGAATGTGGGTAATTTTCCAAGTAATGTTAAGTGGTTCATTTTTTTTGAAAAGTAATATAGTGATGATGTGTCGTGAGGTGATCACTAGCCTTCGCGCTTGCCGCTCATGCGGTCCGGCGCTTTACAACAAGAAGATCCGCTCAATTTATCTGGAATAGGTTATCCGATAAAAATATGCGCAACATTCGTGTCTATTTGCGCAATGTTTATAAATAATGAACCATAATCATCATTGTCTCATTCTAAGTAAACTTGTTATTTTGAGAATTGGTTGCTTTCAATGGCAATTTGGTTGCTCTCGGATTAATTTGATTGCTTTCGTAATAGAAATGGTTGCTTTCAATGACTGTTCCGTTGCTCTAATCCACTTATTGGAACAAAACAGTAAAAAAATGGAGGGAATTTCGTTTTTGGCGAGTTGATTATGAGTAAACAATTTCTATTGTTTTTCGCTCACCCAGCGGAAAGCGTACGACTGCAGGAAAAATTATAGCAGTTACTAGTCAACGCACTACGACACATTATCTCTATACGACGAATACTTCTTTCAATTGTACATAGTAATAATGTAGTCTATACTTTTATCATGAATATATTGGAAGGGAGTGGGGCATAATGAAAAAATGGTTTTATCCACTTGGACTTGTAACTTTACTCGGTTTTGCTGCAATATATCTAAATTATACATCAGCAGAAATGGTGCAGTTGGATCATAAAATGAACGAACTTATAAATGGCAATCAATTTATTTCGCTATTTCATTATATAGGAGAGCAAAAGTTTATTATCTTAATGATGTTAATCTTGTTTGCCTACTTATGGATACGATCCAAAAATTATCGTGGCATGTTATTTGGTTTGTTTACTGTAGGTGTAGGAAATGTGCTTAATCAATTGTTGAAAAAATGGGTGCAAAGAGAGCGTCCAGACATTCCAAATCAACTAGAGAGCTTCAGCTTTCCATCTGGGCATGCGATGGTTGGATTATTGTATATATTCACGATTGCTTACTTCTTAGCAGAACATCAATCCAATAAAACAATTCGTGTGTTTATATGGATAGCTGCACTTATTCTTACAATACTTATCGGATTATCTCGCATAGCAGAAAGCCGCCATTTCGCTACAGATGTGTTTGCGGGTTGGATGGCAGGGTATACTTGGTTTATACTCGTTGCTTTATGGTACGAATATCGGAAAAATACTTTTAAGAAGAATATACGCTAAAATCCTTTCCTCTTTTAGGAAAGGATTTTTTATAAAGGAGTGCAAACAATATGTTTGAATTACCTGATGAATTAGTCACACTTGGCATGAAAAGAATAGAGGGATTTCCTGTAGAGGGCTTCGTCAAAGGAAAAGGACCAAAAAAACCTACTATTATGCTAATAGGAGAGGCACCAGGAGAAAATGAGGCGATTAAAGGGTTACCATTCGTCGGCAGAGCAGGAGATGAATTAGTTAAATCCCTTGCAAGCATTGGTTTAACAAGAGATAGCGTTTATATGACAAGTGCAGTAAGAAGCAGACCATACGTATGGAGAGACAAAAAGCAAAGAAATGGCGAAATGACGAAAAGAAAGTATAACCGCCCACCTACTAAACAAGAAATAATTGCACATGCACCATTATTAGATTATGAACTGCAACATTTAGCACCTACCGTCATTGTGACGTTAGGAAACGTCGGCTTGCAACGTTTACTAGGTAAAGAGGCAAAGGTATCAGTTTTACATGGGCAATTAATCGAACACCAAATACAATATCTAGCATCACTTGAAGAAAATAAGTTTATATGGTCAGAGGAAAAATATATGATTATCCCAACATACCATCCAGCAGCTGTATTTTATCGTCCTTCGAATCGCGATTTTTTAGAAGCAGATTGGGCGAAAATAGGAAAATATATCGCTTCTTCAAGTTTTTGATTTTCATCAGACGAAAAGAGTTGTACTGGGGAAACTTAGTGCGTATAATAAATGAAAATCGATATTTAGAAAGAAGTTGATTCAGGTGGATGGAAATGTTGCTTTTGCATTATTACTTACGTTATTTGCAGGTCTAGCAACAGGGATAGGTAGCTTACTCTCATTGTTAACGAAACGTACAAATACGAAGTTTTTATCTGTCGCATTAGGCTTTTCCGCGGGGGTGATGATTTATATATCTTTAGTTGAAATTTTTGTAAAAGCAAAGGATTCCTTAACTGCAGAGCTAGGTACAACAAACGGGTATTGGATGACGCTCGTTGGTTTTTTTGGTGGGATGATCTTTATTGCAATAATCGACCGATTATTACCAAAGCTAGGAAATCCACATGAGGTAAAAACTGTAGAGGATATGGACACTGCTCCAACTAATGCAGAATATACGAAACTGATGAAAATGGGCGTTTTTACTGCGCTTGCTATAGGAATTCACAATTTCCCAGAAGGTATCGCTACTTTTGCATCTGCATTACAAGATCCTAATTTAGGGATTGCAATTGCGATTGCGGTTGCTATTCATAATATTCCAGAAGGTATCGCTGTAGCTGTACCGATTTATTATGCGACTGGTAGCCGGAAGAAAGCTTTTAAATTATCCTTTCTTTCAGGACTTGCAGAACCGGTTGGAGCATTTGTTGCTTATTTAGTATTAATGCCATTCTTGAATGGAGTAGTTTTTGGAGTAGTTTTTGCAGCGGTTGCGGGTATTATGGTCTTCATTTCATTAGATGAGTTATTACCTGCAGCTAAAAAGTACGACGAGACACATTCTTCTATGTATGGTGTAGTAGCGGGGATGCTAGTAATGGCACTAAGTTTAGTATTAATGCTATAAAAAAAAGGGCAGTGCAGTTCTCAATTAGAGAAAACCGCACTGCCATTTTTATTTTTTACGACAATTCCAGTTCGATTCATCTCTACCGGTACAAGTCGGAAGTTAGGAAAAATTCCATCTAGCTTAGAAATGAATTCTTGCTCGGATCCTTTTTGTACAAGAGAGAGTAGGGTAGGACCAGCGCCGCTTATACAAGTACCAAATGCACCAGCATTTTTGGCCGCAACCTTAATCTCTCTACTTTCAGGGATTAAATCAAGGCGGTAGGGCTCGTGAAATAGATCCTGCTCCATATATAACCCGGCTTGCTCGAATGATTGAGAAAGAAAAGCAGCAGTAAGTAAACTAGCAGTCGCACTAGCTTGAGCGGAAACTTGACGTGTGTAACTATCAGGTAACACATTTCTTGCTGCTTTCGTTTTAAGTTCAAAGTTCGGGATGAATAAAACAAAAGAAGCATCAATATGATACGCATGAAACACATGAATTTCCCCGTTATCGCTACTGGATGAAATTGTGAAGCCGCCAAATATAGAAGCAGCCGCATTATCCGGATGACCTTCCATCAAGGTTGCCACCTTTAACTTGTCCTGTGCAGTCAGCTCAAGCTCTAGCACTTGGTTGGCAAGTTCTATCCCTGCAACAATAGCAGATGCACTACTACCCATCCCGCGAGCGAGAGGAATTTCACTTCTTACAGATAGATGGCATGGCGACATGCTTTGTCCATATAATTCCGCCGTTTTCTCGGCTGCTTGAATAATTAGATGATCTTCCGGATTAGGAACATCCGGTAAATTGTCGGATAAGTTATCGATCATCCACACAGAAGCTAGTTCAACTTCCAACTCCAAGTACTTATCTAAAGCAATTCCAATCGAATCAAAACCAGGTCCTAAGTTTGCTGTGCTTGCGGGAATGGAAATAGACCATTTTTTACTCATAGCACACCCTCAATATACGCGCGAATTTCATCTTCGTCATTCTTTAATGATACTAAGTCAACTGTCGAAACCTCCATCGCAGTATCTGGATCTTTCAATCCGTTACCTGTAAAGACAGTTACTACTTTACTTCCCACAGAAATTTTCCCACTTTTCACCGATTTAATAACACCTGCTAAAGAAGCTGCAGAACCTGGCTCTACAAATATCCCTTCGCGACTAGCAATCAATTGATAAGCTTGTAGAATTTCCTCATCCGTAACAGAATCGATTAAACCACCAGACTCATCACGAGCAGCTTCCGCTAGTGCCCAGCTTGCAGGATTGCCGATACGAATAGCCGTTGCAACTGTTTCCGGATTAGCGATAGGTGCACCTTGTACAATTGCGGCAGAACCTTCTGCTTCAAAACCAAAAACTTTCGGTAAGCCTGATTGTTTTACTTCATTGTACTCTTTAAATCCTTTCCAGTAGGCACTAATATTTCCCGCATTTCCAACCGGAATGCATAAATAATCTGGAGCAGAGCCTAATACATCTACAATTTCAAAGGCTGCTGTTTTTTGTCCTTCCAAACGATAGGGGTTAACAGAGTTAACTAGCGCTACTGGTGATGTTTCACTAACTTTACGAACAATTTGCAAGGCATCATCAAAGTTACCATCTATTTCAATAATTTTAGCACCATACATACATGCTTGTGCTAATTTCCCAAGAGCCACTTTTCCTTTTGGAATGACAACAATCGATTTAATCCCCGCACGAGCGGCATAGGCAGCGGCAGCAGCAGAGGTGTTTCCAGTAGAAGCACAAATAACGCATTCGCTTCCTTCTTCAATTGCTTTTGCTACAGCAAATACCATTCCTCTATCTTTGAACGAACCTGTTGGATTGGCACCCTCTACTTTTCCGTAAAGTTCAATACCAAGTTCTTTCGATAAATTCTCTAATTTAATAAGAGGCGTATTTCCCTCCAGTAGTGATAGTTTAGGTGTTTTTTCTGTTACTGGTAAAAACTCTTTATAGTGTTCGATTAGTCCTTGCCAAGCCATGATGTAATCCGCCTCTCTGTTCTTCTTAAATAAACATATGTATTTCTATAATGGACATTTTACCGTAATAAAGCAAAAAAAACAAGAAGAATTTTCTATTGTAAGTTCTTTACTCTATGGGTATACTAATCATGTAAACAAAAAACATTACAGGTGTAAAGACAGGGGTAAAATATGAAAGCTAAAAATGTTCAAAAACCAATATCTAAAAATAAATTACTCGGCATTGCTGGACTTGCTTGGATGTTCGATGCAATGGATGTAGGGATTCTATCATTTGTTATCGCGGCACTTGCAGTTGAATGGAATTTGACGCCGGGGCAAATGGGATGGATCGGAAGTATTAACTCGATTGGAATGGCAGTAGGGGCTCTCGTATTTGGTGTTTTTGCAGATAAGGTAGGACGGAAAAAGATATTCATGTTAACGCTATTAATGTTTTCGATAGCTAGTGGATTATCCGCACTAGCTACAGGGCTAACGCTATTTTTGATTTTACGATTTTTTGTAGGAATGGGCCTTGGTGGGGAGCTACCGGTTGCATCTACACTAGTATCTGAAAGTGTGGAAGCGAAGGAAAGAGGACGCGTTGTAGTATTGCTAGAAAGTTTTTGGGCTGCTGGTTGGATTGTTTCCGCTCTCATTGCCTACTTTATCATCCCTGATTATGGCTGGAGAATTGCTTTATTAATAACAGCATTACCAGCATTTTATGCCATTTATTTGCGTATTAAATTACCAGATTCACCACAATATACTGCAAAAAAATCAGAATCTAGAACGATTATGCAAAATATGAAGGAAGTTTGGTCGAAGAAATATGCTAAACGAACACTTATGCTTTGGATTGTTTGGTTTATGGTTGTATTTTCTTACTACGGGATGTTCTTATGGCTTCCGAGTGTAATGGTGATGAAAGGATTTACCCTGATTAAAAGCTTTGAATACGTGCTCATCATGACTCTTGCACAATTACCAGGATACTTCTCGGCTGCATGGTTGATCGAGAAAGCTGGGCGAAAGTTTGTATTAGTTACATACTTGCTAGGAACTGCAGCAAGTGCCTTTGTTTTTGGTGCTGCAGAGACGACAACATTATTGATCGTTTCTGGAATGTTCCTGTCATTCTTTAACTTAGGTGCCTGGGGAGCACTTTACGCGTATTCACCGGAGCAGTATCCAACCGTTATTCGAGCAACTGGATCAGGAATGGCGGCTTCTGTAGGACGTGTGGGAGGTATTCTCGGACCGCTTTTAGTAGGTACTCTTGTAGCCGCTGGGTATGAGATTGGATATATTTTCGGTATCTTCTGTGTTGCTATTGTAATTGGTGTATTATCGGTTTTATTTCTCGGTACAGAGACGAAACAAACGGAACTTGAATAGGATGAAAACCTGCTTTCTTTAGTGGAAGCAGGTTTTATTTTGTTTGCTAGATGAAACATAGTAAAATGAAAGAGGTGAAATAAGTTCAACAGGAGAAAATAACATGAATTATAAACAGCTATCAGATAGACAAGTTATTGACTTAATCGTAGAAGATGCGGATATTATTCTCCCGCTAACAAATGGAGAACCAAATAAATTACTCGATATTTTAGAAGCAAATGCAACTAGTTTAACGAATGTCAAAATACATCAGTTGTTAGCATTGCAAACACGGAAGTATATAGAAGGTGCATATCCAGGGAAGCTGAAGCATGTTTCTTACTTTTTGAGTGGTGCTACACGAAAAATGTTCCAGCAAGGAATGGTAGATCTTGTTCCAAATCATTTCCATGAGATGCCAAGAATATTAAGACAGTCTACAAATCTTTCGATGATTATGGCGGTTGCTTCTCCAATGGACGAGTTTGGCTATTTTTCGCTTGGAACACAGGCCGACATTGTAAGTGAATTTATCGGAACTGTTCCATTCATACTAGAGGTAAATGAGTATATGCCCCGTACTTTTGGCGAAAACCAAATTCATATTAGCCAAATTGCTGGTTTTGTAGAAAATAATAGGCCTTTGTTTGAAGATGTTTCGCCTCCTATAGGGGAAACAGATATGCAAATTGCATCGTATGTAGCGGATAGCATTGAAAACGGTGACACATTGCAAATCGGGATTGGTTCCATTCCAAATGCTGTAGTAAGTTTATTGAAAGACCATCGTCATTTAGGCATCCATACCGAAATGTTTGTAGACGGAATTGTTGATTTAGTAGAAGCAGGAGCAGTCGATGGTACACAAAAATTTACTAATAAAGGAAAAATCATTGCGACATTCGCACATGGGTCCAATAAAATATATAACTTTTTACACAATAACCCTGCTGTACAATTCTTGCCTGTGAGTATCGTTAACGATCCACGGGAAATTGCCAAAGAAGAACGCATCGTTTCGATTAATGCGACGACAGAAGTGGATTTATACGGCCAATGCGCATCTGAAACGGTTGCCGGTATGTATTATTCTTCTACTGGAGGGCAAGCTGACTTTGCACGAGGAGTTCGCTTTGCTAAACAAGGTAAAGGATTTGTTTGTATGACATCTACTGCAAAAAATGATGAAATTTCACGTATTAAGCTTAGCCTTGCACCAGGATCAGTTGTGACTACTTCTAAAAATGATGTAGATGCAATCGTAACGGAATTTGGAATTGCTAGAATGTATGGAAAACCTATTTCGGAGCGAGCAAAACAGCTAATTTCGATAGCTCATCCGAAATTCAGAGAAGAATTAACTTTTGAAGCGAAGAAAATGGGGTTTATTTAAATTGAAAATAGTGGAACGGGAATTCTTTTATCAACCGACATTAGAATTAGCGAAAGACTTATTGGGTAAGTACATTGTGCATGAACATAGTAGCGGATTACTCGTTGGCAAAATCGTGGAGACAGAAGCCTATATGGGGGCGGAGGATAAAGCCGCACATAGCTTCGGTAACAGAAGAACTAAGCGAACCGATGTGATGTTCGGCGAACCAGGACTGATCTATACATATCAAATGCACACGCATACACTGATCAATGTAGTTGCTGCTCCCGTCGATACTCCGAATGCAATATTAATACGCGCAGTAGAACCAATTGAAGGTTTAGAGCAAATGAAGGAATTTCGCAAAAACCAACCTATGAAACAATGGACGAATGGACCTGGTAAATTGACGAAAGCATTAGGGATTACAATGGAATACTATGGCAAGCATTGGACGGAAAGACCGTTATACATGGCGGAAGGGGAGAAAGTAACTTCTGTTTCTATAGGTCCCAGAATAGGTATCCAAAACAGCGGGGAAGCCGTGCATTATCCATATAGGTTTTGGGAAACGGACAATCCATTTGTATCCAAAACACGATAGCGTAGGGAAGATTCATCTCCCTGTGCTTTTTTTTTATGGAATGGTGAGTTACCCAAACTTTCACCAAAAAAGATTGACCAAATGTTGCTTGGTCAATCTCTACAAGCCTATATAAGCTTACCCATATGAAACTCATCAACGAAGTCACCATTAATAATAAGTGCATGTTTTCTAGAGCCTTCGTGTTCGAACCCGAGTTTCTCGTAAAATCGTTGAGCTCGCTTATTCTCTTTAATAACGGTTAGTTCAAGCTTTGAAATTCCTGCTTCTTTTGCCCATTTCTCACCATAAAGCATCAAAGAAGAAGCAATCCCTTTATTGGAAAACTCTTGTTTTACACCGATGACTACGGATGCTCTATGCAAAGCACGAGGGGCTGGGCCACCTGTGAATTGTACATAGCCAGCGAATTGTCCATTCATAATAGCTAATAAAAGAATAGAGTTGGCTTCATTTTTCCATGAAGTGAAGTTTTTTCGTATGCCTTGTACAGTCATTTGAATATCCGATTTTCCATATAACATGAAGTCAGTTTCTGAGAAAATAGTTTCTTGTAATTTGATAAAAGGACGGGCATCTTCGAATTCTGCTTCTCGAATAACAAGAATATCCTTCTGCTCGTTTTCGGCTGCTGTAATTTCGTCGGTTTCATGTACAACACTTTGGAAATGAATGCACTTTCCAATTTCCACGCTTTTAACAGAGTAACCACTATCCGCCCATGCAAAAAAATGCAATGCTGGTGGCTTTGTTTTTTTCCACCAGCTACTACTCAAATAAGCAGCGTTTGGTAGAGCTTGTCCGATAATCGCTTCAATTTCAGTATAGGTTAAAGTGATTTCTTTAGCTGTCGATTGTTTAAAAAAAGTGGCAAGTGGAATATATTTATTTTCATAATGTTTAGTCATATTTACTACCTTCACTCATTTCTAATGTGCTCAAATTGTTAGGCTAATTATAGCACTTCCTTCCAATTATGCACACTACTTAAAGCATATTCAACGTTAATAAATTCCTGTAGAAAGATGATATCAAAAAAGTGTTACTTCAGACAGAAGTAACACTTTTAAAGCATTTATAGATTAAGCATTTGCTAGCTCAAGTTGCATAGCTGGTCCGAAGAATTCGTAGTGAATTTGTTCTTTTGCATAACCTAATTCAAGTAAATGATTAATCATTGCTTCCATAAACCCAACTGGGCCACAAACATATACATCCCCATTTTGGATAGCATGTTCCGCAAGAATGTCTTTTGTGATAAAACCATCTCCAGTGTCGGAGTATAGGGAAACATATTTTGCATCTTCCATTGGTTCCATTAAAGACCGAATAGCTTGATCAAATGGGTGTAAGCTCTCGTTACGTGCACTATAGATGAATGAAACTTTGCGAGAAGATTGGTTTTTCGCAACTGCTTCGAACATACTCATCATCGGTGTAATTCCCACTCCTCCACTAATGAAAGTGACAGGTGAACATTTCTCTGAATCTAAGACGAAATCCCCCGCAGGTGCACTTAGTTCCACTATATCCCCAACGTTGACATTATTGTGTAAATGAACAGATACTTTTCCTTCTGGATTATTTTCATCTTCTTTTTTCACGGAAATACGGAAGTTTTCTGAATCGGAAGCTTTAGATAAGCTATATTGTCTGTTTAGTAAATATTTCTCACCAGGAACACTTACACGAATTGTAATGAATTGACCTGGTGCATAAGCAGGCACTTCACTTCCATCAGCTGGTTTTAAATAGAATGAAGTAATATTCTCGCTTTCTTTCACTTTATCAACAACAGTGAAATCTTTAAAGAATCTCCAACCACCTTGTTTTGACTCAGAAGCTACATACATTTCCTCTTCAATGCCGATAAATGCATCTGCGATTACTCCATATGCTTCAGCCCAAGCATTGATAATTTCATCTGTTGCAGCGTCTCCAAGTACTTCTTTAATAGCTCCAAGTAAATGTTCGCCAACGATTGGATAATGTTCTGGTTTAATACCGAGACTTACGTGTTTTTGACCGATTTGTTTTACAACTGGAATGATGGCAGCTAAGTTATCGATATGCACTGCAGCTGCATATACAGTGTTTGCCAGTGCTGTTTGTTGACGACCTTTTGCTTGGTTAGCATGGTTAAATATATTTAATAATTCAGGGTGCGCTTCGAATAGATTTTTATAAAAAGTAGTAGTAATTGCGACTCCGTGTACTTCTAAAACTGGTGCTGTAGATTTTACGATATCAATTGTTTGTTGAGATAACATAATTTGACACGTCCTTTTTTGTTTTGTTATTTACACTTATTACGATACTCCTCAATTTTCTTTAAAGCAATATATAAAATACATCTTTAAATGACCTTTAATAATTCAGACACATTTCTTTCACGAGTTTGTCAAAAACGTTATAATGAGAAGGTAGAATGGCGGTGTCAAAATGAGATTAACAATGTATACAGACTTCTCTTTAAGAGTGTTAATATATCTCGGAACAAAAGAAAAAAAGGAACTTTCCACGATTCAAGCTATTTCAGATGCATATGGTATTTCTAAAAACCATTTGATGAAAGTAACACATGAGTTAGGAAAGCTCGGTTATATAGAAACGATTCGAGGTCGAGGTGGCGGTATTCGTTTAGCGAAGAAACCAGAAGATATTGTTATAGGGCAGGTAGTTAGAAAGACAGAGGATGACTTCCATTTAGTTGAATGTTTCGATTGTAAAACAAATACATGCGTCATATCGCCAGTTTGTGGCTTGAAAGGTGCATTGAATCGTGCTTTATTTGCTTATTTAAAAGTGTTGGATGAATACACGCTAGCAGATTTTTTACTTCAAAAACATCAATTAGCGAATTTACTTTTCAATGAGCAGCAAGATGTATGATAAAATAAATGCGGATATCGTTATTAGGAGGATTACTCATGGAAAAAGTATTAGTTTTCGGACATAAAAACCCAGATACAGACACAATAACATCGGCAATTGTATATGCACATTTAAAAAATGCAATCGGTGTAGAAGCAGAAGCGGTACGTTTAGGTGAAGTAAACAATGAAACAAAATTCGCTTTAGAAAAATTCGGATTCGAAGCACCAAGATTAATTGAAAACGTAGCGACAGAAGCGAAAAAAGTAATTTTAGTCGATCACAATGAAAAACAACAAAGCGCAGACGGTATCGAAGAAGTACATGTAACCGAAGTAATCGACCATCACCGTATTGCAAACTTCGAAACGGCTGAGCCTTTATACTACCGTGCTGAGCCAGTAGGATGTACTGCAACTATTTTAAATAAAATCTATAAAGAAAAAGGCATTGAAATCCCATCAAGTATTGCAGGATTAATGCTTTCTGCAATTGTTTCAGATTCATTATTATTCAAATCACCAACATGCACAGAAGAAGATATCGTAGCAGCACGTGAGCTAGAAAAAATTGCTGGTGTAAATGTAGAAGAGTATGGACTAGCTATGCTAAAAGCAGGAGCAGACTTAAGTGATAAAAGTTTAGAAGATTTGCTTTCACTAGACGCAAAAGAATTTAGCATGGGCGACCATAAAGTAGTGATTGCACAAGTAAACGCAGTGGACGTAAACGATGTAATGGGTCGCCAAGCAGAACTGGAAGATCTAATTCATCGTGCGATCGAAGAACAAGAATTAGATCTATTCTTCTTTGTCGTAACAGATATTTTAAATAACGACTCTGTAGCACTAGCACTTGGGAAATTAGCGTTAAAAGCAGAAGCTGCTTTCGGAGTAAACTTTGAAAACAACACAGCGCTACTTAAAGGTGTCGTTTCTCGTAAAAAACAAGTAGTACCAGCATTAACTGAAGCATTAGCAAATTAATCGATAGACTTCCTGACTTTTACCAGTCGGAAGTCTTTTTATATTAGGATTTAAAGAAATGAGAATATATTACTGTTTAGAGATAATGCGTCATAAAAAGGTAACCACTTGCCTTCGCGCTTGCCGCACCTTGCATGGGCCAACTCGTGCTGCACAAGAGTATGTCTCATACTTCGGCTCATGCGGCTTAGGCAACGCTACGGCAAATGTAACCTCCCTATTTATTTGGAGATGATTGTCTAATAAAAATGCACAACATTGCAATCGTCTCACCCCAAGTAAAGAGCTATTTTAAGAATTGATTGCTTTCATTGGCAATCTGGTTGCTTTCGTTCGGATTTGGTTGCTCTCACGCTGATTTAGTTGCTTTCCGAACAGAATTGGTTGCTTTCAATGACCAATTGGTTGCTCTTAGCCATCTTCTGGTATCTCTTATTCGAAAATTGGCGAAAATTCTTTTTTTTACTAGTCGATACTAGATAAATCAGCATTTTCCATTGATTTTCGCTGCAGGCGTCGACTACAGCGAAAATCATAGCTGTTACTAGTCAATGTACTACGAAGCATTATTCCTAAGTTGTACCAAATTACTATTACAAGCAAAGTACTTTTTGCTTTCAGGCAATTATTTTGAAATCAAAACAAACACACTTTACAATGAACGAGAGGTGATGGAGATGAAAATTGAAGTATGGTCCGATTTCGTATGTCCGTTTTGTTATATCGGGAAAAGAAGATTAGAAGAAGCATTACAAGAAACAGGTTTTGCTGATCAAGCAGAAGTAGAATTTAAAAGCTTTGAGCTAGATCCAAATTCACCAAAAACATCGGATAAATCGATGGTTGAAGTGCTTGCGGAAAAATACGGCCAAAGTGTAGAAGCTGCAAAACAAATGACTGCAGGTGTTGCAGAACAAGCAAAAACAGTTGGTTTAGATTATAATTTCGACGCGATGAAACCAGCAAATACTTTAGATGCACACCGTCTAGTGAAATGGGCATCAGAGCAAGGAAAAGCGAAAGAAGCAAATGAGTTATTGTTGCACTCTTACTTCATTGAAGCAAAAGAAATCGGCAAGCATGAGGTGTTACTAGACTTGATCGAGTCACTATATCTATCTAGGGAAGAAGCGAAAAAAGTGTTGAATTCTGATGCTTATTTAACAGAGGTTCGATTAGATATTGCTAGAGCTGGCCAAATTGGCGTTCGCGGCGTGCCATTTTTCGTGTTAAATGATAAGTACGCAATTTCTGGCGCACAACCATTAGAATCATTCGTAGGTGCGTTGAACAAAGTAGCGGAAGAAGAAGGTATTTCTCCTGCACAATGATGCTAGAGATAAGGTAACAGTCACAAAATAGAAAATCCTTTTTCCAAAATAATGGAAAGAGGATTTTTTTACTGTTTTCTTTCAAAACTTAGAAATCTAGTCCCTTGGAAGGTCAGAATACCAAGGTCATCCTCTGCAAGCATGCCGTATTCTTTCCCACTCATTTGAAGCTCTACGCGGTCTCCACTTTCCACTTGAAAGGTTACATAATAGGAAGTGGAAGCGGCACTTTCTCCTGAACCACCCCTTGTATTGGAACGTTTGGTTACTACTTGAGCGGGTATCGAAAGTTTAGGTGAGTTATTGTTTTTATTCCATTGGGCACCACTTTTTATAATGGTGAAAACAATAAAACCAGCTACTAAAAGAAAAAATAGAGCAAAAAACGGTGGCATTCCGCCAAAGAAACCGAAACTATCCATATAAATCACTCCTAAAGAAAAACTGTTTACTTTTATACGTTCCAACTTGAATAAAGTTTCACCAATAGATAGACAATAGAAGAAACAGGAGGGAATACAAAATGACTGAAAAAATTTTACCGAGTGAATCGCAATCATACTGGCGTGCCAATAAAGACTTTCCGCTTTTCCCAAAACTAAGTGAAGATATAGAAGCAGATATTGCCATTATTGGGGCAGGTCTTACTGGAATTACGGCAGCTTATTTACTAAGCCAAAGTGGTCGAAAAGTAGTAGTGGTAGAAGGAAGTAGAATATTAGAAGGGACGACTGGCTTTACAACAGCGAAAGTGACAGTCCAGCACGGTCCTATTTATCAGCAATTAATCGAAACTTTCGGAAGGGAACAAGCGGAGCTATATTATGAAGCAAACAATGAAGCCAAGAACTTCATGGAACAAACAATTCAACAATTAGGCATCAAATGTGATTTTGAAAAAGTAGATGCTTTTTTATATACAAATACAGATGATGGAGTAGAAATATTACGACAAGAACTGGATGCCTACCATAAGATTGGAATAGATGGAGGAACGTTAACAAAAGAAATAGGACTTCCATTTACTGTGAAGGAAGGCCTTAAACTTGAAAATCAAGGACAATTTCATCCATTGAAATATGCACTTGCATTGGTAGAGAAGGCGGAAGAAAATGGTGTGCAATTTTTCGAGAAATCACGTGCAAAATCCATTCATGGAAGCAATCGGGTGGAAATGATAGATGGCAATGAAATACGCGCAAAGAAAATATTAGTTTGCAGTCATTTTCCTTTCAACGATGAAGACGGACTTTATTTTACACGAATGTACTCCGAACGATCGTATGCAATCGCAACACTTGCAGAGGCAAACTATCCGAAAGGAATTTATATAAATGTAGAAAAGCCTACAAGATCGATACGAACAGCATTAGGCTCAGATGGCCGCAGATATTTGTTGCTAGGTGGGGAAGGACATATCACGGGAAGATTTCAAGGTGATACGAGCACCAACTATGATGCTCTAGCTGCATTTGGAAGAGAGCAGTTTAATGCGAAACAGTATGCCTATCGCTGGTCCGCACAGGATTTAGTCACATTAGATGGGGTTCCATATGTTGGACCAATGACATCAGGGCTTCAGGATGTACTAGTTGCAACAGGTTACGCCAAGTGGGGAATGACCAATAGTGCGGTCGCTGCCAAAATTTTGGTGGATAATGTGCTGGAAAAAGAAAACCGCTTTGCGGAACTTTACTCACCAACACGATCGAAAATGAAAAAAGAAGATATAAAAAGTTTCGCTAAAATTAATGCAAACGTCGCCAAAGAGTTGGTCAAAGGAAAAACCGAAAAAATCGACGTCGTCTTTCAAGATTTAAAAGCAGGATCCGGGGATATTATCAAACTAGACGGCCAAAAAGTAGGAGCTTATAAAGACGATTATGGAAAGATACATTTAGTTAAACCAGTATGCACACATCTAGGTTGCGATGTCGTATTCAACGACGCAGAAAGCTCTTGGGACTGCCCTTGTCATGGATCTAGATATACATATTCTGGAGATGTGATTGAAGGTCCTGCATATGAACCACTTGAAAAAATAGATATTGGAGAATGATTAGCTCGTTATAAAGGAGTTGGACGAATATTATTTTCGTCCGACTCCTTTACTATTGTTTTTATTCGATATATCGACTAAAATTATCGATATAGTTAGAAGGAGAGGATTCCAATGAAAAAGCGGAGAGGATTTATACAAATAGCCATTTTGCATTTGCTAAAGGAAGAGTCGATGCATGGTTATCAAATGATGAAAGAATTAGAAAATCGCTCCGGCGGTCTTTATTCAGCGAGTGCTGGAACTGTATATCCTGCGCTACAGGAATTGACCGAGAAGGACATGATAGGTTTAGATCCCGCGTCGGATAAAAAAACGTATGAGATAAAGGGAAAAGGGCATGCAAAACTAGAAGAATTCGCAAGTCGCAGAGAAGGAGACTTTTGGGATGAGTGGAAGGCACGCTGGGTTTGGCAAAACTCAGATGAAGCAACAGAGCTAAAGTCTGCGATGGATTTATGGGAAGCGGAAATACATAAAGCGATAAAACAGTCACGTAAAAACCCAGAAAAAACGTCCAAGTTAATAGAATTTGTGAAAGAAATAACCGAACGTTTACAAAGAGAAAATAGATAGAGAGGGGAAATGCTATGAGATCCCTAGGAAAATTATTTCCGTATATAAAGCCATATACACTATTTGCGATTTTAGCTCCTCTGTTAATGTGTGTGGAGGTGGCAATGGATTTACTCCAGCCAACTATTATGCAGCATATTATCGATGTAGGAATTGCAAATAATGATAATGCTTATGTCATTAAGCTTGGATTATTAATGCTATTAACCGCTTTTATCGGTTTGATAGGCGGGGCTGGTTGTACGATTTATAGTACGAAAGCAGCGGTAAACTTTGCGGCAGATATACGCCGAGATATTTTTAAAAAGACGGAGCAGTTTTCTAGTAAAAACACGGATACATTTGGAGCTGGAAAACTAATTACCATTGTAACGAATGATGTAACGGCGGTTCAACAAGCTTTAATGATGACATTGCGGATTTTTGTACGCGGCCCGCTATTATTTATCGGATCAGTAGCGATAGTTTGGTTTACAGCACGCGAGCTGTTCCCAGTATTATTAGTAGCGATACCGATTTTAATGGTTTGTATTTATTATTTTTCGGCTAGATCAGGACAGTTATTTGCAAAAGTCCAAAAAGCGATGGATCAGGTCAATACAAAACTTCAAGAAACGTTTGCGGGAATACGAGTGATTAAAGCATTCGACCGTCAAGATTATGAGATTAAAACGTTCCGAAAGGTAAATGATCTATTAACAAAGCGGAATATGTCTGCCGAACAAGTCATACTAACGCTAATGCCAATCATGCTATTTGTGGTGAATTTAGGTGTCGTTGCAGGCATGTGGATAGGTGCGATCAAAGTGAATGAAGAAACACTTCAAGTCGGCGTTATTTTAGCTTTCATCAATTACTTAAATATTATAATGAACGGACTAATGACGAGTAGTCATGTATTGATGCAAATTGTTCGGTCTTTTACTTCTGCTAATCGAATCGGGCAAGTGCTTGATACGGAAATCGATATTCAGGAGCCGGAAATACCTGCTTTGCTTCCGCAAGTAAAAGGAGAAGTGGAGTTTAAAGAGGTGTACTTTAGCTATAGTAAAAATGGAGAACACGTTCTGAAAAACATTTCATTCCGAGCGAAGGCTGGAGAGACGATTGGAATTATCGGCTCTACGGGTAGTGGAAAGTCAACGCTCGTTAAACTGATTCCAAGGCTGTACAATCCGGATTCGGGGTCTATTTTAATCGATGGAGTAAATATAAAGGAGTATCCACTTGGGAGATTAAGAGAAGCAATCGGTTTTGTTCCCCAAAAAGCGACTTTATTTTCAGGAGCAATTGAAGAGAACTTGCGCTATGGAAAAGAGCAGGCAAGTCTTTTGGAAATGGAAGGAGCAGCTAGATCTGCAGCGGCAATAGAGTTTATCGATAAATTAGAAGATAAATATGCTCATGAGCTTATGCAAGGGGCAACGAATCTATCTGGTGGGCAAAAACAACGTCTATCGATGGCCCGTGCCTTTATCCGTCAACCGAAAATCTTAATATTAGATGATTCCACCTCCGCCATCGATGCCTTGTCGGAAGCTTCCGTACAACAAGCATTACAACAAAATCACGCGGATGCAACGGTGTTCATCATTTCAGCCAAGGTTTCCTCAATCATCGAAGCAGATCAAATTCTCGTAATTGAAGATGGAATGCTGGAAGCGAGTGGTACACATACAGAGCTGCTAGAAAACAGCAGCGTTTATCGTGGTATTTACGAAACGCAAACGGGGAAGGAGGTCTATTCTTATGAATAAAACTTCCACAACAAATGCGATTGGCCGAGCACGTGGACCAAGAGGATTCAGCGGGCCAGTGGAAAAGGCGAGGGATAGAAAAGGTACGTTAAAACGTGTATGGCAGTACATGGAGAAACAAAAAATAGCGATGATTGCATCTGTTATTTTTGTCGTCATTTCTACCCTTTTGAATTTACTTGTACCATATATGATTGGTGTAATTATCGATCAATATATCATTCCAAATGATATGAATGGCACCCTTCGATTTTTACTCATACTAGCCATTGTCTATGTAGCTGCCTCCATTTTTACTTGGCTCCAAACATTTTTGATGGTGCGAGTATCACTGAAGACGATTCGAATCTTACGCCAAGATCTATTTAATAAGTTTCAAACATTGTCTTTGCGATTTTTTGATAAACGAACACATGGCGATTTGATGAGTCGTGTGACCAATGATATTGAAAGCTTGAATAATGCGCTTAGTCAAAGTGTGATTCAAATTATTTCCTCTATTTTAATGGTATCCGGTGTGACGATAGCGATGTTTTCACTTAATTGGATGCTTGCTATTGTATCTTTAGTGGTTATCCCATTAATCATTTTAACAACGAAAAAAATTATTAAATATAGCAGTAGTAACTTTATCAAAAGACAGCGTGATTTAGGGGAACTGAACGGCTTTATCGAAGAAGCCATTTCTGGAAATGAAGTCATTACTATTTTCGGACAGGAAGAAAAAACGTTCGCGAAGTTTTCAGTGGTGAATGAAAGACTAAGACATTCTGCAATGGCAGCCGATACGGTATCCGGCTTCTTAGGACCGATTAATAACTTCATCAATAACTTGGGACTTGTGCTAATCATTGGGGTTGGTGCCCTTATGACCGTGCAAGATATGGCAACAGTCGGTATTATTGCCGCATTCGTTACGTATTCCCGCCAATTTTTTCGTCCCATTAACCAACTATCCAGTCTATTAAACACATTCCAGTCTGCCATAGCTGGTGCGGAACGAGTATTTGAGATTATGGATGAAACACCAGATTTAACGGATAAAGAAGATGCAATGGAAGTAGACTCTTTCAAAGGAAATGTGACGTTTTCCAATGTAAACTTTGCATACGAAGATGGTAAACCAATCTTAAAGAACATTAGCTTCCAAGCAAAAGCAGGAGAAAAAATTGCATTAGTAGGTCCGACTGGTTCTGGAAAAACAACCATTATCAATTTATTAATGCGTTTTTATGACATCGATACCGGAGAAATTAAAATCGATGGGCGACCGATTAAAGACTACCAGATTAGTAAACTCCGCGAAAAAATAGGAATTGTGCTTCAAGACACATTCTTATTTTCCGGAACCATAATGGAAAATATCCGCTACGGTCGCCTAGAAGCGACGGACGAAGAAGTCATTGCCGCTGCCAAAATGGCTTCCGCACACCGTTTCATCAAGCATTTACCAGAGCGTTATGAAACACTTATTACCTCAGGCGGATCAAGCCTAAGCCAAGGACAGCGTCAGCTACTAGCAATTGCTCGAGCGATTTTAGCCGATTCCGATATACTAATTTTAGATGAAGCAACCTCAAGCATCGACACAAGAACCGAAATTGAAATTCAACAAGGACTGAATCGATTATCAGAAGGTAGAACAAGCTTCGTTATTGCCCATCGTTTAAAAACAATTGAAAATGCGGACCGGATATTAGTTATAAATCAAGGAGAACTGATCGAGTCTGGTTCACATGAAGAACTGTTGAAGCAAAAAGGTTTTTACGCTGAATTGTATGAGAGCCAGTTTAATATTTGAATGAAAAAATTGAAACACACCTGAATGATTTACAAAGTATACGAAGGTAATATTGAAATATATGAATAAATAAGAAAAAGTGGGAATAAAAACAATCGTGCGGAGTAACCTCTGCACGATTGTTTTAGAAAGATGAAGTTTTTGTTTCCTCTTGTGCACGTTTTTGTAAATCTAAAATAAGTGGGTCGACAGATGATTCTAGTAAGTTTGCTTGTTTTTGTTGCAAATCTAATCGCATTTTTTCTGTTTCCGCTAAAAAGTTGTTATACTTCAGTTTTTCTAGTTCAATTTCATCTTTTACAATTTCCGCTCTCGATTTATACGACTTTCGTAAATGTGTCGTCCAAATTGCAGAAAGTGGAATAGAAAAAATCATTACTACGGCAACTAGTCCTACAAATTCTCCCATCTAAAATTCCTCCTAGATCATTTTCTTAAGTATATACGAAAAGTGAATGAAATAGTTTCGGAAATAAAGGATTATTCTGAGCAACAATAAGTTTAGTTGGAAAAATCGTCACATTAGTTGGAAAACCACCCTAAAATGAAAAAAGCCCCCCGAAATATTTTCGGGGAAGCAACTACAATTATTTATTCAAATAAGCCCAAGCATATTGTGCATACAATTCTGCACCAGTTACAAGTGCATCTTCGTCGATATCGAAGTTCCCGTGGTGGTGGGCCCATTCGGTATCTTTTTCAGGGTTTCCACTTCCTACAAGGGCAAAACTTCCTGGAGCTTTCGTTAAATAAGCAGAGAAGTCTTCTGCGCCCATTGTTGGTTTTTCATCGTACACCGCGTCAGATCCAAATGCTTCTGCAGTAATTTGTTGCACGAGTTGTGCACTTTCTTCCTCATTCACTACTGTATCCGTACCGCGAATGTACTCCACTTCTGCAGTAGCACCGTAAACAGCAGCAACACTTTCCGCATATTGCGTGATGCTTTTCTCAATATGATTGCGCGTTTCTGGGTGGAATGTACGAACTGTTCCTTCGATTTCCGCATTTTCAGCGATTACATTAAATCGTGTTCCGACAACCATTTTCCCGATAGTAAGAACAGCAGGACTTTGTGGGTCGATCGTTCTAGAAACAACGGTTTGTACATTCATTACAAAGGAAGAAGCAACGATTGCAGCGTCGATACAATCTTCGGGCATCGCAGCATGTCCACCGCGTCCTTGGAATTTCACTTTGATAATATCTGCTGCGGCAAATGAGGGACCTGGTGAACAGGCTACTTTATTAGTTGGCATTTGAGACCAAATATGAATACCAAATACATTGTCAACGCCGTCCATTGCGCCTTGAGCAACGATTGCTTTTGCTCCAGCCGCTGCTTCCTCAGCCGGTTGGAATAAGAAACGTACATTACCTGGGAGTTGATCTTTTACATCGTTTAAAGCTTTCGCCGCTATTAATAACATAGAAGTATGTGCATCATGTCCACAAGCATGCATTTTTCCTTCCTCTTTTGATGCATAAGGTACATGGGTGTTCAGTTGTTGAATTGGAAGTGCGTCCATATCTGCTCTAAGTGCTACTGTTTTTCCACCTGGAACTGCTTGGATTTCAGCTATTACTCCAGTAGGCTCCGTTTTTCGGTACGGAATGCCAAGCTCGTCTAAATACGCACAAACGAAGGCAGTTGTTTTGAATTCTTCAAATGATAATTCGGGTTCACTATGCAGTTTACGGCGTAGCGCAGTTAGTTCTTCACTATTATTTATAATGGATTCTTTTATTTTTTGGTTAATCATCATTCATTTCCCTCCGTTAACTTTAAGGCTGTTTGAAATAAAATATTGGCACCGTTCACAAGATGTTTTGCATCCGACCATTCTTCTGGGCAATGACTAAGCCCGTCTTTACTTGGAATGAATATCATTCCACAAGCCGTAAAATCGGAAAAGACCATTGCATCATGTCCGGCACCACTGTTGATCGAGCAAAATGGGATATCCAACTCGCTACTCGTCTCCTTAAAAGTTGATCGAATATGTTCATCCATCTCTTTTGGCGAAATATATAATAATTGCTCAATAGAAGTTAGAGTGCCATTAGCGTTTTTGGAAGTAATTAGTTCCTTCACTTTTCGCACCGCATTTTGAACATGCAATTCTTTACTAGAACGTATATCTACTGAGAACACCACTTTATCTGGTATAACATTGGAGCCGTTTGGAAATACCTGTAGCTGTCCAGTAGTAATTACTGTTCCATTTCCTTCATCTAGCGCTAGTTGTGGGAAGGCAGAAATAATTTGTGCTGCTGCAACAAGAGCATCGGAGCGGCGATTCATCGGTGTGGTACCAGCATGTCCTGCTTTACCTTGAATTGTTACTTCTAATTGTGTTAATCCAACAATTGCTTCCACAATGCCAACTGGAATAGCTTTTTCTTCTAATATAGGACCTTGCTCGATATGAAGTTCAAGAAATGCTTTTATCGTTTTAGGATCACGGAATTTTTCTTGTGAAGGATCCAAGCCGATGCTTATCATTGCATCTTCGGCTAATACGCCGTCTTTATCTGCAAGTTCTTTAAAGTCTTCACTGGTCAATAAACCCATCATACCTCTAGAACCCATTAACCCACCGCCCCAGCGTGATCCTTCCTCTTCGACAAGTGCAATGATTTCAAGAGGGTATGCAGGCTTACAATTGTTCTCTTGGAATAAGGCCGCTACTTCTAATCCTATTACGACTCCTGCAGTGCCATCATATGCACCACCATTTGGAACGGAGTCAAAATGGGAGCCAACGATAACGGAAGGAGCGTTTGAAATCGTTCCTTCTAGCCTACCGAAAATGTTTCCAAATCCATCTTCTGAAACAGCAAGTCCATATTCAAGCATTTGGTCTTTAATGTAATTTCGAGCATCCAAATCTTCTTTCGAATAAGTAAGTCTCGTTACACCAACCCCAGGAGTAGCTGTAAATTGACTTAATAGTTCAATATGCTTTTCGATTCTTTGTTGATTGACAAACATACTATCGCTCCTATTCTTAATCTAGTTACAGCGTCTCGCTCCTGCGCAAAACTCGTCGCAGGAAAAGGCGCCTGTACTTTTCTTATAAGAATCCTACGAAAATACCTGCTAGTATTACAGAAACAATGGTTACACTTATAAATCCACCGACAAGCATTGGTGCAAGCATATGATCTGTCAATGCTTTACGTTCTTTTTCATCTTGTGTTAAAGAATTAATCACTTCATTCGTAATAATATAATCTGCTGGGAAGCCATATAATGCAGTTAAAGAAATTGCGAAAGCCATATTTTTGCTTACTTTTAACACTTTTCCTATGATGAAGGAGAAAATGTACATTCCGATAACACCTAATACGATTGTCCCGATTAAAGGATAAAGAATTTCAACGATCATAGATGGCGTAGCAGTTTTTAGACCATCAAATACGAATAACATTAAAACCATGACACATAATCCAAAACCATTTGCTTTTTGTAATACATGACGCTCCAAGAACCCAACGCTTTTCGCAATAATCCCAAACAATAAACAAAGAACATAAGGACTAACTGTCACGATTGGTGCTAATAATGTAGAAACAAGATAAGCAAGGAAGCCGACAAGAGCAAGGCGGAAAAATTTAAAGTATTCCGTATTATATTGTTTAGGCATTTTGCGGAACATTTTCAACTCTTCATCCGCTTCTTTTGATGAAGTGGATGCTTGTCCTGTTGAAGCTAGTTCTCCTTTGCGAAACTTTTCAAGCAGCGTTTTCCCTTCTTTTTTAAGTGCAATAGATGTTAACGGATAGCCAGCAAAGCCTTGCATCACATAAATCACGATTGCGAAAACGGAAAGAGTAGTTAAACCTGCGTTCGCAGCACCTTCTGACATAATTAGAGCAGAAACAATTCCTCCTACTAAAGGTGGAATAGCAACAATGATAGTTTCAACTCCAAATAAAAACGTTCCGATTCCAAATAGAGCAGCAATAATCCCTAAAATTCCAGCAAGAGAAATTAGAATCGTTTTCCATTGTTCTTTTAATTGCTGTATAGAAAGTAAGGTACCCATATTGGTAATGAGTAAGTAAATCATCATGGTAGCAACAACTGGTGGTACTCCGGCGGTTGATACAATGTCTTGTGGAAAGAATGTCCAGTATCCGATAAGAAATAGAACGGCAGATACAAAAACAGAAGGAATCCAAGCCTTTGTACGGGTAGAAATAAGGTCTCCTATAAGTAAAGCAGCGATAACGATAACTAGTGCAAGCATTTGGGACATAGTAGTTGTTCCTTTCTGATAATAAAGAATTGTCCATATAATATCATGATTAAGAAGTATATAATATATTTCAGAAAATTTAGTTTTTATAATTGGAAATGTAAGTGTTTACTTGTTTAAAGTGTTTTATTTTCAAATAAAAAAGCAACTCTGGAAGTCCAGAGTTGCTTTAGAGATAGTTGAATTATTGAGCTGGGTTTAACTGAAGTTCAACTGAGATTTTGATGTCGTCTCCAACTAATACGCCGCCAGTTTCTAACGCTTGGTTCCAAGTTAAACCGAATTCTTTACGACTGATTTTAGTTTCTGCATTGAATGCTACAACTTCTACGCCCCATGGGTTAGTACCTTTACCGCCATATTCCACTTCGAATGTTACTGGTTTCGTAACGTCTTTAATCGTCATATCGCCAGTTACATTGTATTCACCATCATCTGTTTTTTTGATGTCTGTAGCAACAAATTTGATATTTGGGAAAGTTTCAGTATCAAAGAAATCACCAGAACGTAAGTGGTTATCACGATCTTCATTATTAGTAGTGATTGATTTAACATCGATATCAAAGCTGATTGTTGCACCATTTAAATCTTCTGCATTTCCTTCTAAATTAGCAGTAAAGTTAGTGAAAGATCCTTTTACTTTTGAAACCATCATGTGTTTTACAGAAAAATCGATACTAGAATGTGCAGCGTCAAGATTGAATTTTGTCATTTTAATTTCCTCCTCAGGATTTCTTTTTTTTTAGTATAAAACACATTTGTTTTGAAATCAAGATGTTTAATTTCGAAACAAAAGAAAAACTTAATCAATTTTCTTTACCCATTATTTTAAGGTAACAAACCCTTAGTTACTTTATGTAACTAACTTTAGATTAATACAGAACTTACGTCAAGTAATTAAATTACTTATAATTTACAAAAAAATCATATAGGCGTATAATAACTAGTGATAGAGGTGAAACAGATGAAAGAAACGTTATTATGTCCACGTTTAGCGAAGGCAATGGAGTTGCTCGGAAAAAGATGGACTGCGTTAATTATTTTTCAATTAATTGATGGAGCGAAACGATTTAATGAAATCGAGTCGTCTCTTCCTATAAGTGGTCGATTACTTTCAGAGCGTTTAAAAGAGCTTGAAAAAGAAGGTTTAGTAGAAAGAACTGTCTTTTCGGAAGTTCCTGTTCGTGTGGAATATAATTTAACCGACAAAGGATATGCTCTAAAAGATGTAGTAGATGGAATTGAATCTTGGTCTAAAGAATGGTTCTAACAATTTTGCTTGAAAAATTAATTGTGGCAACGCATACTATGAAAGGGTATAGGTTAATGAAGAAAGGATTGGCTATTTTTGGCTAAACAACAATGGTATCAAGATTTAATAACAAAGCTAGATCCGAAGAACGTAAAAATAGATGAAGCATTGAATTTGCATACGATGACTCAAATGGGTGGTGTTGCAGATATATTTGTAACACCTGACACGGAAGATGAAGCTGCATTCATCGTTCAATATGCGTATAAAAATAATATTCCCTTATTACTATTAGGAAACGGATCTAATATGGTCGTTCGTGATGGTGGGGTGCGTGGTATTGTACTTCGTTTGGAAAAACTGAACAAAATCCTGATAAATGGTAACAGAGTGATTGCCGAAAGTGGAGCGGATATTATCGATGTTTCTAGAGCCGTTGCCAGTGAGACACTCTCAGGATTAGAGTTTGCTTGTGGTATACCGGGTTCAATCGGTGGTGCGATGGCGATGAATGCTGGTGCTTACGGCGGAGAAATTCAAGATGTAATCGTTCAAACGACTGTCTTAACACCGAGTGGTGAAAAGCTTGTTCTGTCAAAAGAGGCGCTTGAACTTGGTTATCGGAAAAGTATCATTACGAAAAAAGGGTATTATGTATTATCCGCTGAGTTTGAATTGGCGCCAGGTAATCAGGAAGAAATCGATGCTAAAATTGCGGACTTGACCTTCCAACGGGAATCCAAGCAACCACTGGAATATCCTTCAGCTGGTAGCGTGTTCAAACGCCCACCTGGTTATTTTGCAGGAAAACTTATTCAAGATAGTGGATTGCAAGGAAAAGGGTACGGCGGGGCAGAAGTTTCAACAAAGCATGCGGGTTTTATTGTGAATAAAAACAATGCAACTGCAACTGATTATATTAGCACGATTGAAATGGTAAAAGAAGCTGTAAAGAAAAACTTCGATGTAGAGTTAGAACTTGAAGTGAAGATAGTTGGAGAAAATGTGGACCTGTGAATATATATTCACAGGTTCTTTTTTTGTGGTTAGGGAATAATAAATTTGTTGGTAAAGGCACTCTAGAGATAATGCGCCGTAAAGAGTTGAATAAAGTGTCCGCCGCGAAAATCAATGGAAAATGCTGATTTCTCCAGCATCGACTAGTAAAAAAACAGAATCTTCGTCGATTTTCGAATGGGAAATACCAGAAAACGGATAAGAGCAACTAATTGGTCATTGAAAGCAACCAATTCTATTCGGAAAGCAACTAAATCAGCGTGAGAGCAACCAAATCCGAACGAAAGCAACCAGATTGCCAATGAAAGCAATCAATTCTTAAAATAGCTCTTTACTTGGGGCGAGACGATTGCAATGTTGTGCATTTTTATTGGACAATCATCTCTAAATAAATAGGGAGGTTACATTTGCCGTAGCGCTGCGGCAAGCGCGAAGGCTAGCTC
>NZ_JBFTLO010000011.1:0-144125 GCF_056396485.1 Psychrobacillus sp. 05T411
CCGCAATTTAGTTGCTCTCGTGCTGATTTGGTTGCTTTCCGATTAGAATTGATTGCTCTCCACTTGGTACTGGTTGCCTTCCATCATCAATTGATTGCCCTTATCCATTTCCTGGATGATATTACTGGATAGTGTATTTACTAAAAAATTATTTTCCACTGCATTTCTACTATCCATTTTTAAAGCAATACGATAATTTGCTAGCAAATCTTGTGGATTGAAGCGGAAGGGCGGCGACTCCAGCGGGATGAGTGAGACAGATGAACCATCACAACGGACGCGTAGCTACGGTGATGGTTCATCGCTCACCCCGCGGAAAGCGTCCGCCCTGCAGCGAAAATCATAGCGGTCACCGTACGACGCATTTTCCCTAGAATACGTCGCAGGGAGTTCTATGAAACGTCTACTATAATGATCAATAAAAAAATAACTTACTATTTTAAATTTATCTTGTAATTGAAAACCCTTTCAGTTTATAATCTATATAAACCGATTTACTAAACCGGTTTATAAAAAAGAAAGTAAAAACATTTATGACTAGTTTAGTTATTAACTAGAATAGAAAAGTGCTACTCATGTGAAAGGAGTAAATGATTTTGGTTTCAAATTTT
Organism: Psychrobacillus sp. 05T411; assembly: GCF_056396485.1. NCBI lineage: Bacteria > Bacillati > Bacillota > Bacilli > Caryophanales > Bacillaceae > Psychrobacillus > Psychrobacillus sp. 05T411. Next base: position 612 of record NZ_JBFTLO010000011.1, read on the forward strand.
GGTGTTTTTACACTAGGGGATGCTCTGATTACATTTAATCCATCCGAAACTGGACCGCTTAGATATGTCCCAACTTTCTCACGAAAAGTAGGAGGGGCTGAATTGAACTTTGCGATTGGTTGTGCACGCTTAGGACTTAAGTCAAAGTGGATGAGCCGCTTAGGTGGCGATGAATTTGGTCGAGTTATTTATAATTTTGCACGTGGTGAAGGAATCGATGTTTCTGAAGTGAAGTTAGTAGAAGGTTATCCAACTTCTTTAAACTTTAAAGAAATTCGTGAAGACGGTTCTGGAAAAACATTTTATTATCGTTATCAATCACCCATTTTAACGATGGAACCAAGCGATATTACCGAAGCGGTGCTCGATGGTGTGGATATTGTTCATTTAACAGGCGTATTTTTAGCAATTGACCCTAAAAATATTGATATCACCATGAAAGTGTTGAAGCTTGCGAAAGAAAAGAATATTCCTGTTTCGTTTGATCCAAATATTCGGTTGAAGCTTTGGACAATAGAAGAAGCCATTACCGCATACATGAAGGTATTTCCGTTTGTGGACATTTTACTTACAGGTCGAGATGAGATTGAAATGATACTAGGAGAGTCTTCTGAGCGATCGCTTGTAAACTTTGCAAAACTATTTCATATCTCCCATCTTGTTATTAAAGATGGCGGAAACGGTGCGAAAGTATTGTTAAGCAATAAGTGGCATGAGAAAGAAGCCTTTAAAGTACAGCCTATTGATACAGTTGGAGCAGGAGACGGCTTTGATGCTGGTTACATTTATTCATACTTACATAATTACTCTCCACTTGAAAGTTTACAATTTGCTAATGGAGTAGGGGCACTTGTGACAACGGTTTCAGGAGATAATGAAGGACTACCTGAACTCGATGAAGTATTTGCATTTATTCGAAATGAAAAAGTAATTGAGAGATGAACATAATTTGGAAAGAAAAAGTTTTCTACTTTCAATACAAGGAGGAAAGATTAAATGTCAAAACATGAAATTCTTGCACAACTGACAGCAACAAAAGTAGTGGCAGTAATTAGAGGAAGTAGCTATGAAGAGGCTGTTCAACTGACTAAAGGAGCTGTAGAGGGTGGTATTCGTGCAATTGAGTTAACGTATACAACGCCACAAGTGCAAAAAGCATTCGAAGAACTACAAGACGTAGATGCACTACTAGGTGCTGGAACAGTACTTGATCCTGAAACAGCAAGACATGCAATTCTACACGGCGCGAAATTTGTCGTAAGTCCTCATTTTAGCGAAGAAGTTGCAACTGTATGTAACAGATATGCGATTCCATATTTACCTGGTTGCATGACAATCCGAGAAATGGTGAAAGCACTAGAAGCTGGATGCGACATTTTAAAACTTTTCCCGGCGAATAATTTTAGTCCTTCTTTTATTAAGTCTGTGAAGGGACCACTTCCACATGTACAAATTATGCCGACAGGCGGGATAAATGCAGGGAATATGAAGGAATGGCTTGATGCAGATGCAGTTGCTGTTGGTGTAGGCAGTGATTTGAATAAAGCATATAAAGCGGGCGGCTACGATGCTGTTGTAGAAGCAAGTAAAAAATATATAGAAGCAAGCGGCAATTAAAAAGGGAGGTAGTACGATGAATATTACGTTTCGTTGGTATGGAAGAGACAATGACACTGTGACACTGGAGCAGGTAAAACAAATTCCAGGTACAAAAGGGATTGTATGGGCACTACATCAAAAACCTGTTGGAGAAGTATGGGAAAAAGAAGAGATTAAATCGGAAATCGATTATATCCAATCATTTGGTTTTCATGCAGATGTAGTAGAAAGCGTTAATGTACATGAATCGATTAAATTAGGTAATAGTGAACGTGATCAATATATTGAGAACTACAAAGAAACCATTCGTAACTTGTCCGAATTTGGCGTAAAAGTCATTTGTTATAATTTCATGCCAATTTTCGACTGGACTCGTACAGAAATGTTCCATCCCCTAGAAGATGGTTCTACTGCTTTGTTCTTTGAGAAATCAAAAGTAGAAAATTTAGATCCACAAGAGCTTGTGAAAACAGTTAGCGAAGCATCCGATTTAACTTTACCAGGATGGGAACCAGAGAAAATGGCTAGAATTGCGGAATTATTCGAAGCTTATGAAGAAGTAGATGAAGAAAAGCTGTGGGATAACTTAGCGTACTTCTTAAACGAAATATTGCCGGTTGCGGAATCCGTTGGTATTAAAATGGCCATTCACCCAGATGATCCTCCGTACTCTATTTTCGGATTGCCAAGAATTATTACGGGTGAAGCAAGCTACGAAAAGCTAATTGAAATTTCGGACTCGGCTGCAAACGGTTTTACTATGTGCACAGGTTCAATGGGTGCTAATCCTGAAAATGATATGGTTCAAGTAGCAAAAAAATATGCTGATCGTTCTCCGTTCTCTCATATTCGTAATGTGAAGGTTTATGATAATGGGGACTTTGTAGAAACATCCCATTACACAAGCGATGGCTCGATTGATGTAAAAGGTGTTGTACAAGAGCTACACAAGCAAAATTATGATGGATACGTAAGACCAGACCATGGTCGCCATATTTGGGGAGAAGTTTGTCGTCCAGGTTATGGCTTGTATGACCGTGCGTTAGGCATTATGTACTTAAATGGATTATGGGATGCCTTCGAGATGAAGAAGGGGGATGCAGAATAATGATTCCTATTCATGAAAATTTAAAAGACCGTGTTGCTGTCATTACTGGTGGAAGTGGTGTTTTATGCTCCCGAATGGCGCGAGAACTTGTGCGACAAGGGGTTAAAGTAGCAATTTTAAATAAAACTGCTGAAAAGGGTCAAAAAGTGGCATCAGATATTTCAAAGGCTGGCGGAACAGCCATTGCAATCGAAACAGATGTTTTAAATAGAGAATCGCTTGTTCGTGCGAAAGAAATAGTTTTAGAGCAATTTGGTCGTGTAGATATTTTGATCAATGGCGCAGGTGGGAATCATTCGGACGCAATTACTGGACCAGAAAAGTTTGTGGAAAATGGGGAAGGCAAATCATTTTTTGAATTAGACGAAAACGGATTTTCAAATGTCTTTTCACTGAACCTTACTGGGACGTTTCTTCCAAGTCAAATATTCGGGAAAGAACTATTGAAAGCAGAAGCGCCTGTTATTGTGAATATCTCATCTATGAGTTCGTATACACCTCTTACAAAGATACCAGCTTATAGTGCTGCAAAAGCATCTATAAATAACTTTACGATGTGGATGGCCGTTCATTTTGCTGAAACTGGTTTGAGAGTGAATTCAATAGCTCCCGGCTTTTTCTTAACAACGCAAAATAAAGATTTACTGCTAGATGAAAATGGAAACTATACGGCACGTTCTCAAAAGATAATTGAAGCAACCCCTATGAAAAAGTTTGGTCAGCCGGAAGATTTACTCGGAGCATTGCTTTTTCTAGTAGATGAATCGTACTCCTCCTTTGTTACAGGCACGACACTAGCAATCGACGGAGGATTCATGGCTTATTCGGGGGTGTGATGTTAGATGAACAATGTAACCATAGCTGATGTTGCCACTCATGCAAATGTATCTAAAAGTACAGTTTCCCAATATTTAAACAAACGATACGAATATATGAGTGAAACTACACGTAAAAGAATTGAAGAGTCGATTAAAGAGTTGAATTATCGACCAAATATTGTAGCACGTAGTTTAAAACAAAAATCTACTTTCACGGTGGGAGTAATCGTGGCTAACATTCTTCACTCATTTTCGACTCAAATTATTCGTGCGATTGAAAACAATTTTCATGAACATGGCTTTCATATTATTGTGTGTAATGCCGATGATGAACCGGAAAAAGAAAGAAATTATATCGAAATGTTAATGGCAAAACAAGTCGACGGTATTATTATCTTTCCAACTGGGGGAAATTTAGATTTATATAAACAAATGAAAAAACAAAAATATCCAATTGTATTTATGGACCGAACAATCGAATCCATAGAGATTCCGACAGTAATGCTGGACAATCATCAAGCATCCAAGTTAGCTGTTGATCTTTTCGTGGAAAACGGTTACACACGTATTGCGATTGTCACTACTTCGATTATTCGAAATATTAGTCCACGTATAGAAAGGATCGAAGGGTATAAACAAGCACTGGAGCAGCACGGTTTGACGATCGATCCAGCATACATCAAAACTTCGGAGCCGGAAAATATAGAAGAGGTACTAAACGAGTTATTTAACCATGATCAAGTGCCAAAAGCTATTCTAGCTGCAAATGATAGGGTTTTAATAGAAGTATTAAAATATATAAAAAAGAGGAATTTAATCATTCCTAATGATATAGCAGTTATCGGTATTGATGATGTGTCATTTGCCAGTTTTTTTACACCACCTATTACGACTATTTCGCAACCTGCTATCGAAATGGCAGATCAAGCAGTTAGTCTGCTATTGGATCAAATTAGAAATGAAGCGAATGCTAAAGATTCGAATATATACCGTTTATCAGCTACTTTGAATAAAAGAGAATCATGCTAATTTAATAGATTAATCATTTATTTCAACATGGTGTGCATAATGAGAGGTAGAAAAGTGTTAATTAATAAAGGGTTAGTATATGGGAGGAAATATACATGGATTGGATAATAGAATATTTGCCATTAATTTGGGTTGCTTTAGGGGTAGCGTTACTATTATATTTGAATATAGTTGTAAAGCTTAATAGTGTATTGGCTCTACTTATTGTAGCAATTCTAGTTGGTATTTTAAATGGGTTAACATTAGATGCAGTTATCGTATCGATTAAAACTGGATTTGGAGGTACGCTCGGTAGTTTAGCGATTATTATCGGGATGGGTGCTGTTCTGGGTAAACTAATGGTCGATTCTGGAGCCGCACAACGTGTAGCTTCCACTTTATTGAACAAATTTGGTGTGAAGAACGTAGAATGGGCAATATTAATTGTCGGTTCAATTTTTGGAGTTTCCGTTTTTTATGAAGTAGCCTTTATCATTCTTGCTCCACTTGTAATTAGTATCGCGATTGAAGCTAAAATTCCTTACCTTCGTCTAGGAATTACAATGGTTGCTGCGGCTACAATGGCGCATAGTATTTTCCCTCCACAACCTGGACCAACTGCACTTGTAGAAGCGTATGGTGCAGATATGGGGATGGTATACATATTGGGATTAGTCGTTGTAATCCCAGCAGTTATTGCAGCAGGAATTATTTTACCTAGATTGTTACGTAATCTAGATCGTCCAGTGCCACCACTATTGAAAAAATCGAAAGAATTTACAGATGGTGAAATGCCTGGTTTTGGAATTAGTTTAGTCGTTCCACTATTACCTGCAATCATTATTACGAGTGCTACTGTGTTAAATCTATTTATAGACGAAACGACAAAATTTGCTCAAATTGTAAACTTCTTTGGTAGTGCTGAAATTAGTATGATACTAGCTGTATTAATAGCTATCTATGTATTCGGTATTAAAAGAGGGCGCAAAATGCCTGAAATTATGTCTTCATTCTCAGGTGCAATTGAAGGCATAGCAATGATTGTTTTCATCGTTGGTGCTGGTGGTGCTTTTAAACAGATCATTTTAGACACAGGTATTGGTGATTTCATTGCTGGTATGATGGAGAATACAAGTGTGTCTCCGTTAATAATGGCATGGGTCATCACAGCGATGATTCGTATTGCAACCGGGACAGGCGTTGTTTCGGCAATTACTGCTGCTGGAATCGTTGGCCCACTCATTCATACATTTGATGTGAACCCTGTACTAATGGTATTAGCAACTGCAGCAGGAAGTAACACAATTACTCACGTAAATGATGCATCGTTCTGGTTGTTCAAAGAATACTTTAACTTATCGATTAAAGATACGTTCAAAACATGGGGTCTTCTATTATTTACGACATCGATTGTTGGACTTGGAGTAGTATTAATCTTGAGCTTATTTATATAAATAAATTGAAACTGTCTTAAAATTCTTGGAAACAGGGATTTAAGACAGTTTTTTTAAAATTATGTTAAGCACTAGTTTATTATAGATACTTTTTCATATTAATCTCCAAAATAATTTTATTTTCAGTATAATGAAATAGTAAGTGTTTTAATATTTACAAAGGGGATGGAGAAATGAATTTTGATTTGACGCAAGAACAACAAATGATTCGCAAGACAATTCATGAATTTGCGAATGAGGTAGTCGCACCAGGTGCAATCGAGCGAGACAAAACGAAAGAGTTTCCAAAAGAGATTTTTAAACAGCTAGCCGACATGGGGATGATGGGCTTGCCGTTTGCAGAAGAGTATGGTGGAGCTGGAGCAGATACAGTAAGTTTTGCTATTGTAACAGAGGAACTAAGTCGTGCATGTGCATCGACAGGTATTACTTATTCTGCACATATTTCACTTGGAGGGGCTCCTCTAAACTTGTTTGGAACAGAAGAACAAAAACAAAAATATTTAGTGCCAATTTGTACGGGTGAATCATTCGGAGCATTCGGACTAACAGAACCTAACGCTGGATCGGATGCAGGTGGAACTCAAACGACTGCCAAAGAAGATGGCAACGATTTTGTTATTAATGGTAATAAGTCATTTATCACTAATGCAAGTTATGCCAAACATCTAGCATTAACGGCAATTACAGATGTAAATGATGGTAAAAAAGAGATTTCCGCTATTATTGTACCAACTGATGCGGAAGGATTTAAAGTGATTGATAATTACGAGAAAATGGGTCTGAATGCATCGAATACGACTGAATTAGTTATTGAGAATGTTCGAGTACCGCAAGAAAACTTGCTTGGGAAACGTGGTAATGGATTCAGACAATTTTTAGTAACGCTTGATGGCGGGCGAATCGGTATAGGAGCGATGGCAGTTGGAATTGCGCAAGCTGCATTTGACCGCGCATTGCGCTATTCAAAAGAACGGAAACAATTTGGTAAAACTTTATCTGAATTTCAAATAACGCAATTTAAGCTAGCAGATATGGCCATGAAAATCGAATTAGCAAGAACAATGGTATATAAAGCAGCATGGTTGAAAGATCAAGGGCGAGCGTTTGGCAAAGAGGCTGCTATGTGCAAACTATACGCTTCAGAAATTGCGATGGAAGTGGCAGATCAAGCAATTCAAATTCATGGCGGCTATGGCTATATGAAAGAATATGAAGTAGAACGTTTTATGAGAGATGCAAAACTTCTTGAAATTGGTGAAGGTACATCCGAAGTGCAGCGCATGGTAATTTCAAGACATATTGGTTGCTAAGTCGAAATTATGTCTAAATTGTCACAAAGAAATAAAACTTCCTCCTTAGGACTTTTCGTTTTGGTTAGAATGCAGTACAATATTAGTGTTGACTAATTCTATTTAGAAAAGTACATATCAAGAGGGAGGGTAAATTATGAAAAAGAATCCAATTATTCCGTTTCTATTAATTATGGGATTTGGAATTGGTTTAATTTTCTTCTTATCGATTCAAGGTGTTAATAACAAAGAAGAAATGGCTGCTACAGAAGAAGCTGCTGAAGGTGGCGGCGAAACGGCATCTGCTGGTGAGTTCGACCCTGAAGCATTTGCTCAAGGTAAATGTATCGGATGTCACGGTAACAGTTATGAAGGACAAGGTGCTTTCCCATCACTAGTAGGAACAGCTCTTTCTGAAGATGAGATTAAAGACATTTTAGCTAATGGTAAAGGTGCAATGCCAGGTGGTTTAGTACCAACTGAAAACATCGATGCTATGGCTGCATGGGTTAAATCTTTAGAATAGTACCATTTTTAAAAGACCATCGATTCTATAAAAGAATCGAGGTCTTTTTTATTTTTTGTTATAATGAGATACGGAAGAGGTGTTTACTATATGAATGCAAAAAATTTATCGGACAGACTGAAAACAGTCGCTTCTTTTGTTAAAAAAGATACTATTTTAGCGGATATTGGAAGTGATCATGCTTATTTGCCTTGTTATCTAGTACATACAGGTATTATTACACAGGGAATTGCAGGAGAAGTAGTAAAAGGTCCTTTTGAATCGGCGCAAAAGCAAGTGAGAAGTGAAGGCTTAGAACAACAAATAGACGTACGTTTTGGAAATGGACTTGAAGTGATTCAAGCGGCTGACAATGTGCAAACCATTACAATTGCAGGTATGGGAGGTCCCCTCATTGCTTCCATATTGGAGGCTGGGAAAGAAAAACTTTCAACTGTAGAAAATTTGATATTACAGCCGAATGTGCATGCAAAAGCGATTCGTGAGTGGGGCCAAAAAGAAAATTGGAAAATCGTGAACGAAACAATACTTGAAGAACATGACAAAATTTACGAAATTGTTGTCCTTCAAAAAGGTCATATGGAACTTACTGAACAAGAATTATTAGTTGGTCCATTTTTAATGAAAGAAAAATCAGCTGTTTTCCATAAAAAATGGTCAAATGAACTACGCGAATGGCAACGAATCATAGACCAACTAAATAATTCTGCCGAGTCTAAGGAAGTACAACAAAAGAAAGAAGAGCTCGAAAGAAAAATCGCCTTAGTAAAGGAGTCGTTATAAACATGAAGCAAACAAATGGTCAACAGATCATCTCTCTTTTTGAACAATGGGCACCAAAATCACTAGCTGTTGAAGGAGATTCGGTTGGACTTCAAATAGGTACACTTAATAAGCCGGTTTTCAAAGTACTTGTTACACTAGATGTTAATACAAAAGTTGTTCAAGAAGCGATAGAGCAGGGATGTGAGTTAATCATTGCACACCATCCTCCTATATTCCGCGGGATGAAAAATATGCGAACAGATTTGCCTCAAGGAAGATTAATCGAACAATTAATCAAGCATGATATCGCTGTTTACGCAGCACATACGAATCTTGATATAGCAACTGGCGGAGTAAATGATTTATTAGCAAATGCATTGCAACTAGAAAATGTAGAAATTTTAGAGCAGACAACTGCAGAAAAGTTAATGAAATTAGTAGTATTCACACCAAAAGAGTCAACCGAACAAGTAAGAGTAGCTCTAGCGGACACTGGAGCTGGTCAAATTGGTGATTATACCGATTGCAGTTTCATCTCACAAGGACAGGGAAGATTTAAACCTTCCGAAAGCGCTGATCCTTATATTGGTGAAGCCAATGAGCTTGCCATTGTAGAAGAAGATAAAATGGAAGTAGTATTTCCTGTTTCGATTAAAAATCGTGTACTAAAAGCATTGCTTGCAACGCATCCTTATGAAGAGCCTGCATATGATTTATACGAGCTAGATGTAGAAGTAAACGAAAAAGGGCTAGGAAGAGTCGGGATATTACCAAACTCGATTAATCTGGCCACATATGCCCAAACAGTGAAAAACCAATTACAAGTTCCATTTGTTCGTGTAGTAGGGGATTTGAATAAACCTGTCCAAAAAGTAGCGGTATTAGGCGGGGATGGTAATAAATATATCCATGCAGCCAAAAGAGCAGGTGCGGATGTGTTAATCACAGGAGATTTATATTTTCACGTTGCACAAGATGCCGAGGCGATTGGTCTTGCAGTCATTGATCCGGGACATCATATAGAACAAATTATGAAAACTGGGGTCTCCGATTATATGAATACAATATGTAAAAATAAAAATATTACATGCACCTTTATTCCATCTAAACTATCTACTGAACCATTTCAGCTGATATAAGTAAAAAGAAGCTGCTTCCGATTGATAGAAGCAGCTTCTTTTTATTAGTTGTTAACTGGATATGGTTCAATACGATCCACTGGTTTAGGTACTTTAATTTTTGGTAATATTTTTTCTGGCATTACTTTTTTCGTTGTATCATGAGTCGTAGGATCTTTTGGATCGTACTTCTCTAGAAACTGAATAACTTCCTTCACAATTGGAGTAGGAGTGGATGCTCCAGCAGTGACCGCAACATGGTTTACATTTTCTAACCATTCCAATTTCAAATCTGAAATATCTCCGATACGATAAGAAGGTGTTCCTGCAATTTCCTCTGAAACTTGTGTGAGTCTGTTAGAGTTATTACTCATCGGATCTCCAACAACGATTAATAAATCTGCTTCTCCAGCTTGTTCTGCAACGGCTTCTTGTCGAACTTGTGTCGCAAGGCAAATTTCTTTATGAACTTCAATTTGCGGATACTTTTCTCTTAAACTATCCATTAAATGTACAACATCCCATTGTGACATCGTCGTTTGGTTCGTTACAAGTAATTTGTCTGTTTCAATTGTTAACTCTTCCACATCTTTTATTGTTTGAACAAGATGCACTTTATCAGGTGCTACACCAATTGCACCTTCTGGCTCGGGGTGGCCTTTTTTCCCGATATAAATAATATCAAAGCCTTCTGCCGTTTTTTCTTTTATTAAGTCATGTGTGACAGTAACATCAGGACAAGTTGCATCAATCGAAACTAATCCTTTTTTACGAGCGAGTTCCTTTACTTCAGGAGAAACTCCATGTGCCGTAAAAATAACAGTACCCTGGTCTACTTTAGAAAGAATATCTAAACGGTTTTCACCGTCTAACGTAATAATTCCATCTTGCTCAAACGCATCAGTTACATGTTTGTTATGGACAATCATTCCTAATATATATATCGGCCTTGGAAGAGAAGTGTCGAGTGCAGCATTGCGGGCAATAATCATTGCATCCACTACACCGTAACAATATCCCCTTGGCGAAATTTTTTGTACAATCATTTCAGAAACTCCCTTCTGGTACGAACATATATCTATTATAACGGAGCCCTGGGCTGAATACAAAAGTTTAACTATTATTAAAACGGCGGTTGGAAAATACGTGGAAGTGAAGCACCGTTCGTTACTGCGGCAGTTCTTGCTACACTAGAGGCAGCCGAAGCGGCGGTTGTAGTAGCAGTGGCTGCAGCTGCCGTATTTGGAACACTTTGAAACCCGCGGTATAACTTCAGTAGTGCAGGCACATTTTGAATCATAGGGGCGTATTGTCTTACCATAGGGGTAAGCTGTTGGGCGGTATTTAAAAATTTATCGGCAGTTTGTAAATAGGACATTGCTTTACTAGGTCCTTGTGCTGCCTGTGCAGCTTGTGATGCTCCTTGTGCCATACCTCCGAATGGGTTACTCGATTGCATCCCGCTGGCCATACCTCCAAATGGGTTACCCGATTGCATTCGGCCTGCTATATTTCCGATATTGCCTAAAAAGTTACCGGTAGGACTATTTGCTCCCATATTGGAGGCTATATTACCAAGATTACTGAAAAACCCACCGCCTTGGCTAGTAGGTGCTGAGGGAGCGGAAAAATTTCCTAGACCACCGCCAAAAAATCCTCCAGCAGGCGAGGAAGGTGGAGTTTGGGGAGCCCCTGTAAAATTTAAAAAACCACCGCCAATGTTTCCAGCTTGAGAAAACGGATAAAAAGATTCGTAGCGCATTTTTTCATCTCCTTTCGAACAAATAAAGACTAATCTATTCTATGCAAATTATACGTTTTATGTACAATCGTGGTACAATAAAGAAATGTGAGGGAGGGACTAATATGTCCAAATATACAGATTATAATTTTCAGCCTTTTTTACAAAAAGCAATCGATAAACTAGGCTTCCAAGAACCAACGCCAATTCAAAAAGAAATCATTCCTTTAGTGTTAAAAGGGAAAAGTGCGATTGGTCAAGCACATACTGGAACAGGAAAAACACATAGTTTTTTGATCCCAATTGTTGAAAAAATAGATGCTAGTAAACAAGAAGTACAAGCAATTATTACATCACCAACAAGAGAGCTTGCAACTCAAATTTATAAAGAGTTGAACAAGCTAGTAGAAGGTACAGAGATTCAAACAAAATTATTTATTGGTGGTACAGACAAAGTACGTTCCATCGAAAAGTTGAAAACGCAGCCGCAAATTGTTGTAGGTACACCAGGAAGACTTCGTGATTTAACTGTAGAACAAGCATTACTCGTGCATACTTCGAACATTTTAGTAGTCGACGAAGCAGATTTAGCGTTCGACTTAGGATTTATCAATGAAATTGATCAGTTCGCATCTCGAATGCCAGAACAACTGGAAATGTATGTATTCTCTGCAACGATTCCAGAAAAACTACAACCATTCTTAAAAAAATATATGGATGCACCTGTTCATATTAAAATCGGAGACAAACGTCCCGTTGCAGAAGGTATAGATTTTACAGTTGTACCGGTGCGTAGTAAATCACGTAAAAAACGTTTACTTGAAGTTATGGAAGGAATCAATCCATATTTAGCGATTATTTTTGCCAACACAAAGCAAAATGCGAATGAAGTAGCGAATTTCTTACAAGAAAATGGGATGAAAGTGGGCGTTGTGCACGGGGATATCGCGCCTCGTGAACGTATACGTGTGATGAAGCAAATTCATGACCTAGAATTCCAATATATTGTTGCAACGGATTTGGCAGCACGTGGAATTGATATTCCAGGCGTAAGCCATGTCATTAACTATGAAATTCCGGATGATTTAGAGTTTTTCATTCACCGTGTCGGAAGAACTGCACGCGCAGGGCTTACTGGTTTAGCTATTACACTTTATGAACCATCAGATGAAGATGCATTAAATCGCATCGAAAAGATGGGTATTACGTTTGAACATAAAGATGTTATAAATGGCGAGTGGTCGGAGTTAAAAGAAAGACATGCCCGTAAAAATCGTCCAAAAATGGAAAATGAAATAGACGCCAAAGCAAAAGCATTAGTACGTAAGCCGAAAAAGGTAAAGCCAGGCTATAAACGTAATATGAAATGGGAAATGGAAAAAGTAAAGAAGAAAGAACGTCGCATTAAAAACCGTAAGAAATAAGGGGGACATACCAATGCTTTTAGGTTCACATGTTTCGATGAGTGGAAAAGAAATGCTGCTTGCATCAAGCAAAGAAGCAGCATCGTACGGTGCAAATACATTTATGATTTACACTGGCGCACCTCAAAATACACGTAGAAAACCAATAGAAGAATTGAATATTGAAGCCGGATTACAACATATGAAAGAAAACGGAATATCCAATATTGTTGTACATGCTCCGTATATTATTAACCTAGGAAATACGACAAAACCAGAGACTTTTGCTTTAGGAGTCGATTTCTTACAAAAAGAAATAGAACGTACTGCAGCTATTGGTGCCACTCAAATAGTATTGCATCCAGGTGCGCATGTCGGCGCTGGTGCAGATGCTGGAATAGCCAAGATTGCGGAAGGGTTAAATGAAGTCTTATCCCAAGACTTCCCAGTCCAAATCGCACTGGAGACGATGGCAGGTAAAGGGACGGAATGTGGTCGTACATTTGAAGAGCTTGCACAAATTATAGAAGGTGTGACGAATAACCATCGCCTATCGATTTGTCTAGATACCTGTCATATTCACGATGCTGGCTACGATATCGTAAATGATTTTGACGATGTACTAAACCAGTTCGATAAAACGATTGGGCTTGATCGTTTAAAAGTATTGCATATTAACGATAGTAAAAACGTTCGTGGTGCAGCAAAAGACCGACATGAAAATATTGGTTTTGGAGAAATTGGATTCGATGCTTTACTGCATGTAGTTCATCATCCACAATTATTAGAAATTCCCAAAATCCTAGAAACACCTTTTGTTGGAGTAGATGCGAAAACAAAACAAGCTCCTTATAAAGTGGAAATTGAAATGCTTCGTTCCAAATCATTTATACCAGACGCAATTGACGCGTTACGATAATACATTTAGTACCCTCTTCTAGCGAAAAGAAGAGGGTGCTTTTTCAATTATCTCTTTATATAAAGCGGTAGCACGTTTTTCACCAAGCAACCCAATAAGTTTATGTTGTACTGGGAGTGGTACCCCTAGCACAATCCAAGATAACGAAATTTCTTGCAATAAAGGATGTACTCCATCTAATTCTTTATCAGATAGCTTTATATCAAATCCTTTTAAAATTGTTTTAAACTCCTTTTTAGAGCAGCTTTGTAGCTGAGCGATGAACTTCGCTATATCCATCTAAACTTCCTTTCAAGTTTTATTTATTTACACCAAACAAATTTTCCTCTATACTTGAATATTGTAAATCGTAACGATTATGAATTAGAATAGAGGAAATGATACATGGCCACAGCATTAATACAATTAGACAATATATCCTATCAATATGAACAAACAAAAGCATTAACCGATATAAACTTAACAATAGAAGAAGGGGACTTTTTGGCGATTATTGGTCCAAATGGATCTGGAAAGTCCACTTTATTAAAAATTATTCTTGGATTATTAAAGCCAACAAATGGGAAAGTCCTTCTACTAGGACAGCCGGTTCATCAATTTAAAGAAAAAGAACAGATCGGATATGTTTCCCAAAAGTCCAATGCTTTTAATACGGGTTTTCCTGCAACAGTAGCGGAGGTAGTACGAAGTGGATTAGTGAAAAAAATTGGTTTATTTCACCGCTTTCCAAAAAATGTTCATCTAGAAGTTCGACAAGCACTAAAATCTGTAGGAATGGAAAAATTCGCACACCGCAATATTGGAGAACTTTCTGGTGGTCAGCAGCAACGTGTATTTATCGCTAGAGCATTAATAAGTAATCCAAAGGTATTGATACTCGATGAGCCGACGGTAGGTGTAGATAGTAAAAATGTTCGTTCGTTTTATCTTATGTTATCTCATTTAAATCGGGAACATAATATCACAATTGTTTTAGTAACGCATGATGTGGACGCGGTTTCGAAAAGTATAAGTCATGTAGCCTGCCTAAATCGGACGATTCACTTTCACGGATTTAAAAATGATATGGATACCATGAGCGATGAACAGCTTGAGGCTTGGTATGGGCATGCAGTTCGTAAAGTGGATCATCGAAGTGAGGTGCAACAATGATAGAGTCGATTTTTCGTTATGAGTTTTTACAAAACGCCTTTGCATCTGGCTTGATCATCGGAGTAATCGCACCACTTCTGGGCGTGTTTATCGTTGTACGAAGGTTGTCTTTAATCGCAGATGCACTCAGTCATGTGACGCTAGCAGGTATAGCAGGTAGCTTGTACTTAAGTCAATCCATTAGTGCCTTAGGGCTTTTGAATCCATTATATTTAGGAATTGCTGCTTCTGTTACAGGATCTTTGTTTATCGAACGTCTTCGCAGATTGTATAAGCATTATGAAGAGCTGGCAATTCCGATCATAATGTCAGCTGGTCTTGGCTTTGGGGCAATTTTCATTTCACTTGCAGAAGGCTTTAGTTCTGATTTATTTAGTTACTTATTTGGATCTGTTTCAGCAGTAAGTAGGCAAGATTTATGGATTGTAGTAATTATTGCATTGATTGTTGTATTATTTCTGAGCTTCTTTTTTAAAGAATTATTTGTTTTGTCTTTCGACGAAGAATATGCAAAAGCATCGGGACTTCCTGCCAAATGGATTCATGTGTTGTTTATGGTAGTCACGGCATTAGTTATTGCGGGCTCGATGCGTATAGTTGGTATATTGCTTGTTTCTTCTTTAATCACCTTGCCGGTTGCTGCAGCCATGCGTATTTCTAAAAGTTTTAAACAAGCGATTTTTTTCTCTATCGTTTTTGGTGAATTGGCGGTTATTGTAGGATTAGCAAGCGCATTTTATCTGGATTTAGCTCCAGGAGGGACGATTGTGGTCGTTTCTATTATTATCTTACTTCTGACGATATTTTCGAAAAAGTGGACGAAGAAGGGAGTTCTCACGCAATGAATATTGAAAAAGCATGGGACATTCTGAAAAAAGAAGGATTTAAAAAAACGGACAAGCGCGAACAAATTTTAGAGATTTTTTCGCAAACGGAAAAATATATTACGGCAAGAGATATTTTAGATGTAATGATGGCGGAGCATCCCGGGATGAGTTACGATACGATTTATCGTAACTTAAGTACCTTTGTGGAATTAGGTATTTTAGAAGAAACAGAACTTACCGGAGAAAAGCATTTTAGAATGCAATGTGAAGCAGAACATCATCATCATCATTTTATCTGTATGTCTTGTGGGAATATTAAAGAGATTCATTATTGCCCGATGGAGACGCTGCAAAATGCGATTCCCGGATATGAAATTGAAAATCATAAATTTGAAATTTACGGTAATTGTCCGGAATGTCATTAAAAAAACCTCCACCAGAATTTTGGTGGAGGTTTTATTGGTCATGTATTTGTTGTAACTTAAATATATCCAATTCATTTTTCGATGTTTTTTGATAGGTAAATGTTACTTCATCTTTAATGTCCTTCAATTCGTCTTTTAAAGAAGATAGGTCGCCGTGTATTTTGTGGACTTCCATTGTAAGGTTTTCTAGTTTTGCATCCGTTTCTTCTTGTCGATTGAAAATTGCCTTCGTTAATTGCGTATTTTCTTCTAATTGAGACTTTATCGTTGCTTGTTCGTTCTTAATACCAGTTACTTCATTCTTAATACCTGTGAGTTCAGTTAAAATTTGTTGTAATAGTTTTTCACTCACCTAATTTCATCTCCTTTCTTTAGTTAGTTGGATTTGCTTCTTAAAAAGATTATAACATCTGCTTTGCTATTAATCATGTAATTTGTCGAAATAGAATGGATGAAAAAAGACCTCGTCTATTATGGACAAGGTCTTTTGAAAATTATCTATTTAAGGAAAGCGCAAATTCCTTTTCAATCCAGTTATTTGCTTCAATCCAATTATTGACGCGAATGACTCCAGTTGGAGCTGGTTGTTGATTGTATGGTGTGTTAAATAATAACACGGGAATATCCAATTCCTCATGTATTTCAACCGCATTATCATGTTTGTCTTCGAAAAATACGTGGACGCCATGTTTTCTAGCGGTTTCAATTTTTTTATGTGTACCGATTAATTCAATATGATCGTACAGCAACTCTTGCTCTTTAAACCAGTTGAGCGTAACATCCATCACGTTTTCCCCGCGTGCAGAGATGAAAAATAATTCATATTTTTCTTTCCAGGCAGATAATACTGCATGGGCATCTGGCTGAATAGGGGAGGTTGCATAAATCGTTGCTTCTGATTTTTTAAACCACTCATAAAACTCCAGTTCACTAACAGGAAAAGCTTTAGTTAAGTCATATTCTTTAATATCACTTAATTGTAAATTACATTTAAATGCTTCATTAATATGTGGAAGCAAAGAAGTTGGGCATGTTACTGTCCCGTCTATATCGATTCCGAATCGAATATTCGTCATTTTCCAGACCCCTTATGCTTTTTGTATTTCTTGTTTTTGTTCGAGTTCTTGCTGTGCAAAATATTCTGCTGCAATTTTATCGATTTCAATTTTCAGTTCGTCGACCATTGTTTCTTCTGGTACTTTTCGTACTGTTTTTCCTTTACGGAATAGAAGACCTTCTCCGCGTGCTCCTGCAATTCCGATATCCGCCTCACGTGCTTCACCGGGACCGTTAACTGCACAGCCTAACACTGCAACTTTAATCGGTGCTTTAATATGAGAGATATATTCTTCTACCTCGTTTGCAATCGAAATCAAATCGATTTCAATACGTCCGCATGTTGGACATGAGATTAAAGTTGCTGCATTAGAAGATAAGCCGAATACTTTTAATAATTCTCTAGCGACTTTAATTTCTTCCACAGGATCCGCACTTAAGGATACACGAAGCGTGTTCCCAATCCCCATAGAAAGTAATGTGCCAAGACCTGCTGCACTTTTAATCGAACCAGCAAAAAGTGTACCTGATTCTGTAATACCTAAATGTAATGGGTAGTCAAATGCTTGTGAAGCTTTTCGGTATGCCTCAACCGCTAAGTTAACGTCTGAAGCTTTCATCGACACGATAATATCGTGAAAATCTAAGTCTTCTAGTATTTTAATATGGTGCAATGCACTTTCCACCATACCATCTGCGGTAGGGTAACCATATTTCTCTAAAATTTTCTTCTCTAGAGAACCAGCATTTACACCAATACGAATTGGAATACCTTTTGCTTTTGCAGCGTTTACAACTGCTTCTACTTTTTCTTTACGTCCGATATTTCCTGGGTTAATACGAATTTTATCTGCACCTTGCTCAATTGCAATAAGCGCTAGTTTATAGTCAAAATGAATATCCACAACTAGTGGAATATTAATTCGTTTTTTAATTTCCCCGATTGAATTTGCAGCGCGTTCATCTGGACAAGCAACACGGACGATTTGACAACCAGCTTCCTCTAATCGCAAAATTTCTGCAACTGTTGCTTCCACATCATGTGTTTTTGTTGTCGTCATACTTTGGATAAAAAGTTCGTCACTGCCACCTATTGTTAAGTTTCCAACTCGAACTGGACGAGTTTTGGAACGATGAATTATTTCACTCATGTAATTCTCTCCTTCTCGAGGCTTTATGCCATCACTACGATCATTTTATCAGTCTTTAGAAGGTATTGACAAGGAAGAAACCTCTATTTCTAATTTTTACATTGTGCGGGTGTTGTATAAAATGGCAAAAGTACATGTTCACCTGCGATAAGGCTTTGATTGATCAGATGTGGATTCAATGTATAAAAATCATTTAATCGCTCTGTAAAAGTAATAGACTCTTCTGCAGGATACAAAGAAAATAAGGAGTAAATGGTGTCACCACCAACAATTTCGACTGAAATATAATCGAGTTTTTCTACACATTCTTCCATTGTTGGCTCAGTTGGATAATAAGCAAGTGGGATTGTACCTTCGAATAGATCTACTTTCACTATATAGAACGAGATTAAGAGTAAGATAGTTGCAAAGAATATTTTCATATAAAAACCCCCTTGTCCTACTTTATGCATGGCAAAAGGGGTGTATGACTATCTTTTAATGGGATAATATTTAGTTGCCAGTACCATATACACAAATGTGATTATGTATATTGCTAACTGGATATAGCTACCTGTCCACTGTAGCAATGTTGCCAAAATAGATAGTAGCATCGGAACTGTACTAGCGAAAAGAGTTGTTCGCCATATATGACGATATTCTCCTTTTCGTTTTCTTAAATAGAGAATACCGACGCCGATGTAAGCTAGTATACTTATTTGTACAAAGATTAATAATGTATTAAATACAAATAAAAATACAAAGGCAAAAGGATAAAGTAGCCATTGGATTTTAGAAAAGTATTCTAGTAATCCTTCCATGCTAGTTTGTTGATCAGATATTCCACTGGTGAAAAAAACAAAAGAAATAGTAGTCAAAATAAAAATATAGCTAAATATATATTGCATTACTTTTCCTATCGGAATAAGTCGAAACGCCGCGATTTTTTTCGGGCTATGCAGACTAGCTTTGAAAATTTGATATAAATTCACAAACGTCACCCTTTCCCTTTAATTTTAGCATCTTTCCTATTGGAAGGAGACAAAAATGAAAGCTAATTGTAAAGAAATTATTATTATGTATACTTTAGCTTTATATTTCCTTTATACTTTATACGTAATGAGTTCAAAAAAATGCGAAATTTGTCGAAACGGGAGTTGAATTACTACATGGAGCTGAATTGGCAAGAGATGCTCTTTGAGTTTTTTGGTGGATTAGGGATATTCTTATTTGCCATTAAGTTTATGGGTGACGGTTTACAAAAAGCCGCTGGAAATAAATTACGCGATTTATTGGACCGGTATATTACCAATCCATTATCAGGGGTTGTTGTAGGTATACTTTTCACTTTATTAATCCAATCAAGTAGCGGTACGATTGTCATTATTATAGGACTAGTTAGCGCAGGGTTTATGACGCTAAGGCAATCTATTGGTGTCATTATGGGTGCTAATATCGGGACAACAATCAAAGCATTTGTCATTGGTTTTGATATTGGTGACTACGCACTTCCTATTATGGCAATTGGTGCTTTTTTAATTTTCTTATTTAAAAAGAAATCCATGCAAAATATTGGTGAGATCATCTTTGGTTTTGGTGGTCTATTTTTAGGGTTGGAATTAATGACGAGTGGGATGAGCCCCCTTCAGCACTTATCTTCTTTTACGGACTTCACTTTAGCAATGAGTGAACACTCTCTATTAGGCGTTATCGCTGGTGCAGTTATGACGATGCTTATCCAAAGTTCTAGTGCGTCAGTAGCATTTTTACAAGGGTTCTATTCGGAGGGGTTAATTTCGCTACATGGTGCATTGCCCATTTTATTTGGTGATAATATAGGTACAACTATCACTGCAGTTCTTGCTTCTATTGGAGCATCGGTAAGTGCAAAGAGAACTGCTGCTGCCCATGTTCTGTTTAATGTAGTTGGAGCAATTGTATTTCTTATTTTCTTAACACCTTTTACATTGTATATAGAGTGGATAGCCGGCGTACTTTCATTAGAAAATAAAATGCAAATTGCATTTGCGCATGGCACATTTAATGTAGCGAATGTCATTCTGCAGTTTCCATTAATAGGTGCTTGGATTTACCTATTAGTCAAAGTGTTGCCTGGGGAAGACGTGAATTCAAAGTATAAACCCAAACATTTAGAGGAAGATTTCATCGAAGAAGCCCCATCGATTGCTATTGGACAAGCAAAAGAAGAAATATTACGAATGGGACAATTTAGTGTTCTGGGATTAGAAAAAACATTTGAATATTTAAAGAATGGACATCAACATGATGCAGAAGAAGCGTATCGATTAGAAGATGCCATTAATCATTTAGATAAGAAAATAACCAATTATTTAGTGAAAATATCTTCCCAGCCGCTCTCAAGTCAAGATTCCACTCGGCATTTTATGTTACTAGGTACAGCGCGTGATATCGAACGGATAGGTGATCATTTTGAAAATATTATCGAATTGATCGATTATCAAGGGGAACAACGTCTTTCATTAACGCCGGATGCCTTAGAGGATATTTCACAAATGTTTGAGTTGACGATTAGCACGGTGAAAAAAGCACTAGAAGCATTAGATTTAAATAATGATCAATTAGCACATGAAGTGGTAGAACAAGAACAAGTTATAGATCGAATGGAACGTCAATTCAGAAAAAACCATATAATTCGTTTAAATGAAAGATTATGTAGTGGCCACGCAGGAGTAATGTTTGTCGATATTTTAAGTAATTTAGAAAGGATAGGGGATCACTCTATGAACATCGCAGATTCCGTCTTAGGAAAACGTATATGATTGAAATTATTGGGTGGATTTTAATCGTTGCTAGTTTTGTAGTGGCTTATATTGGAACGTTTTATCCGATTATTCCATCGGTTGTTTTCATGTTGCTCGGGTATGTTTTGTATGGGCTGTTTTTTTCTTTTACAGAGTTAAGCTGGATATTTTGGGTAATTCAGGCCTTATTTATAGTTTTACTATTTAGTGCCGACATGGCTGCCAATGCTTTTGGAGTTAAAAAGTTTGGAGGTACGAAAGCTGGAGTATGGGGAAGTACAATTGGGCTTCTGTTTGGACCATTTGTTATTCCAGTCGCAGGTATTTTAATCGGACCATTCCTTGGAGCGATTTTGGCAGAGTTGATCGTAACGAGAGGAGGCTTGAAACAGGCAGTAAAATCTGGAGTAGGATCACTAATAGGTTTTCTAACATCTTCCGTAGTGAAAATTGTCATTCTAACTGCCATGCTTGTTATTTTTATCTTATTCCTCTAAATTCAGTCAAAAGTATGAGAATATATTAAGTTCTTTTCATTGAACGTTTCCTTTTAATTTGATACGCTAATATACGGAAAGAATTTTCTAAAATATTCTTTAGGAGGAAACAAACATKGCATACGAATTACCACAATTACCTTACGCGTACGACGCACTAGAACCACATATCGATAAAGAGACGATGAATATTCATCATACCAAACACCATAACACATATGTGACTAACTTAAACAACGCGGTATCAGGTAAAGCAGATTTAGAAAGCAAATCAGTAGAAGAGTTAATTGCTGACTTAGATGCTCTTCCAGAAGATATTAAAACTGCAGTTCGTAACAATGGTGGCGGACATGCTAACCACTCACTATTTTGGGAAATCCTTTCACCTAACGGCGGCGGAAATCCAACTGGTGAATTAGCAACAGCAATCGATGCTAAATTCGGTAGCTTTGATGCTTTCAAAGAAGAGTTCGCAAAAGCAGCGACAACTCGTTTCGGATCAGGTTGGGCTTGGTTATCCGTTGCTAATGGAGAATTAGAAGTTTCTTCAACAGCAAACCAAGATTCACCAATCATGGAAGGTAAAACACCATTACTAGGATTAGACGTTTGGGAGCATGCTTACTACTTAAACTACCAAAACCGTCGTCCTGACTACATCGGATCTTTCTGGAATGTAGTAAATTGGGATGAAGTATCTAAACGTTTTGAGGCTTCTAAATAATTTTGTCTTCCCGTTTTTATGTTCTTCCTTCTGTAACAAAGTTCGTACCTGCTGATATTAAGTTGGTACGCAGAGTAGGAAGAAAAGCAGGAGCAGAATAACAAAATAGCTCGAAATGGAATCAGAGAAGCGTACCGTTGGTACGCCACTCTGGTTCTTTTTTTATGCCCAAAGAAGCTGACGACACAAGTGTTTGTCGCCTTTCAAGCCTGAGAAAAAAGAAACCTGAAAAAACGCCTGAGAACCATCCCTATCCCCTTAAACCTTATTCCTACTACGTTCCAACTTAATTACATTTTAAGCCCGTTTAAAAGCCTGAAAAAGAGGCTGAAAGGGTCAAAACAGGGAAGAACTTAATATCAGAATAGAGTTAAGGAAAAAGGGTGAAAAGAGGGTGAAAGGCAGGTGGAGAAGGAATGGTGAGGAAATGGGGTAAGGGAAGAACTTAAAAACAGAAATACAAATTTCATATTAAAAAGAACCTTAGCACACACTTTTACGTCTAAAAGTGTGTGCTTTTTATGTTACAATAAAAGCTAATAATGAAGTAGGTGAACTTATGCGTAAAATTACCAATAAACGTGCACAAAGTGTGAAAGCAAAACAACGAGCTAATATTACTTTTCGTATGAATATACTTTTCTTTTCCATATTCATTCTTTTTACGATGTTAATATTACGTCTAGGCTATTTACAAATAGTAAAGGGCGAAGATTATACGAGAGCGATTGAAAGAACAGAAGAAGTCCCTGTCAATACAAGCGTACCTAGAGGTCGGATTTTTGATAGCGAAGGTCGAATTTTAGTAGACAATAAACCCCAAAAAGCAATTACGTACACGAAGATGCAGACAACAACGTCGAAAGAAATGTATGAGATAGCAAAAAGTCTAAGTTTACTTA
Organism: Psychrobacillus sp. 05T411; assembly: GCF_056396485.1. Taxonomy (NCBI): domain Bacteria; kingdom Bacillati; phylum Bacillota; class Bacilli; order Caryophanales; family Bacillaceae; genus Psychrobacillus; species Psychrobacillus sp. 05T411. The sequence continues at coordinate 23,859 of NZ_JBFTLO010000011.1, forward strand.
TCGAAAAGGATATTAATGCTATAACTAAAAGTGACTTACAAGATTATTGGTTATTTACACATAACGAAGAGGCCAATGATTTAGTAACTACGAAAGAACGAAATGAAGTTGAAAATGAAGAAGACTTGTCAAAAAAAGAAAAAAATGCCGCGATTAATCGGTTGATACGTAGCAAAATTACAGAAGAACAATTGAATTCATTTTCACCAGAAGAATTAGAAATAATTGCGATTTATCGAGAAATGGCTTCTGGATATGCCTTATCACCACAGATTATTAAAGGTGGAGATGTTGCAAATAAAGCACTCAAACCCGGCCAAGTTTCAGAAGAAGTAACGGTAGAAGAATTTGCACGAGTATCCGAACGTTTAGGTGATTTAAAGGGAGTCAATACAACTACAGACTGGAGAAGAGTTAAGAATTCCACATTGGCCATTTTAGGAACGACGACATTGCCAAAAGAGGGAATACCAAAAGATCGATTAGACTATTTCTTGTCACGAGACTATTCTCGGAACGATCGTGTTGGAAAAAGTTATATTGAGCAACAATATGAAGAAGTATTACAAGGACAGAAAAGTATTGTCAAAAATATAACCGATGGAAAAGGTCGCGTAATTGATGTTCAAACAGTTTATGAAGGGGAACCTGGTAAGGACCTTGTATTAACCATAGATAGCGAACTTCAAACTGAAATGGAAGCAATATTAGAAAAAAAATTAGTAGAGATGAAAAGTAATAATGCGGGTACCAAATATTTGGATAGAGCATTTTTAGTAATGCTAGATCCGTATACAGGAGAAGTTTTATCATTAGTAGGGAAGCAAATTGTAAAAGATTCAGAAACGGGAAAAACGACAGTTCGAGATTATGCCTTTGCAGCTTTTACAACAGCTTATGAAGTTGGTTCTACTATAAAACCGGGTACGGTACTTACTGGCTATCGTGAAAATGCCTTGTCCCCTGGTCAGGTATTAATAGATCAGCCCATTCGCATTAAAGGTTCTAACCCAAAAAGCTCCGTATTTAACCGATCTGGCAGAATTCCTATGAATGATTTAGAAGCGCTTGAACGTTCTTCCAACTCTTATATGTTCCAAATTGCATATGCCGTAGCAGGCCGAACTTATCAGCCAAATCAAGGGATAAATTTTGGTCCAGAAGCATTCCAGAAAATGCGCAATGGTTATGCACAATTAGGGCTTGGCGTTCCAACTGGCATTGATTTGCCTGGGGAAGTGTCAGGAATGGAGGGCGGTTTAGAAATGGGGAAATTACTCGATTTAAGTATTGGTCAGTATGATACGTATACCCCTTTACAACTTGCTCAATTTGTAGCGACGATTGCAAACGGAGGAAATCGAATTCAACCTCATGTGGTGAAGGAAATCAGAGAGCCATCTGTTGATGGGGTAGAGCTAGGGAAAATTGTGAAAGAGATGACACCGAATATATTAAATACTCTAGATAATACAAGGGCAGAAATTGAGCGGGTCCGTCAAGGGATGCAACGAGTATATTTTGGTAATAGAGGAACTGCTCGGTCTGCTTTCGGGAATGCATCGTATACTGGAGCAGGTAAAACAGGTACAGCGCAATCATTTTTTTGGGATGTGGAAAAACAGAAAAACATTCAAACTGTTAATTTAACACATGTTGGATTTGCTCCATTCGATAATCCAGAAATAGCATATGCGGTTGTCGTCCCACATGCATCTATTGAGTCTAGTTACAAAACTAATCTTACCACCCCGCTTACCAAAGAATTAGTCGACAAATATTTTGCAATTAAACAAAAAAACAATGCATTAAAAGAAAATGAGTCTACAGTGACTCCACTCATTAAAGCTCCATATACGAATGATTCGATTGATGAGGAACAAGCTGAATAATGTCTAGAAAACCGGTCATACTATTTAAATGTATAGGGTGACCGGTTTTCTCTATATTTAATCAAAATGTTGTACAGTTTACAAAAGCTTTACATTAGATTCATACCGACTCAACATGAAACCTTTAAAGTAGTTTTTGTAAGACAGAAAAGAAAAACATAATTTTAGGGGGATTTACCTGATGAAAAGCTGGAAATATTTAATGATGACGACAATGATTGGCTCAGCGCTTGCGCTTGCTGCATGTGGGGATGACTCTGACACAGAGACAACAGAAGAAACACCAACAGAAGAAACTGCTACTGATGCAGGAACAGAAACAGAAACTCCTGCAGCTGAAGAAGCAGCAATAGAAGGTTCAGTATCTGGTGATGGATCAAGTACTGTAGCTCCGATTACAGAAGCACTTGTAGAAGAATACGCTGGAGTACAAGGTAAAGTTCAAGTAACAGTTGGTGTATCAGGAACTGGTGGCGGTTTTGAAAAATTCATCGCAGGCGAAACTGATTTCTCAAACGCATCTCGTCCTATTAAAGAAGAAGAAGCTACAGCACTTGCAGATGCAGGTATTGATTTCACTGAATTCCAGGTTGCTAATGATGGTTTAACAGTTGTAGTAAGTAAAGATAACGACTGGGTAGAAGATATGACTGTAGAAGATCTTAAAAAGTTATGGATTGAAGATGGAACTACTAGAAAATGGTCTGATATTAACCCAGAATGGCCAGCAGAAGAAGTAGTATTCTATTCTCCAGGTACAGATTCAGGAACTTACGATTACTTTGATGAAGTAATTCTTGATGGTGAAGATCTTGTTAAATCTGCAACTCTTTCTGAAGATGATAACGTATTAGTACAAGGTGTACAAGCTGACAAAAATGCAATTGCATTCTTTGGATATGCATACTACTTAGCTAACCAAGATACTTTAAAAGCTGTAAAAATTGGTGGAGTAGAACCTAACAATGAAACAATCGAATCTGGGGAATATTCTCCATTATCACGTCCATTATTCGTTTATGCTAAAAACAGTGCACTTGCTGAAAACCCAGCATTTTACGATTTCATGAAATACACACTTGAAAATGCAGGCGACATGGCGGATGCTGTTGGATATGTACGCCTTCCAGCTGACAAGTATGAAGAAGGTCTATCTACTTTAGAAGGTTTAAAATAAGTTTGAAAAAGGTAAACCGAGTGTAAGTGAATGAGTAGCATAACTGCTACTCATTTCTTACGTTTTGGTAAAAGGGGGATTCACCATGGCTCGAAAACAAGTATCTGATCAACCATCAGTACAAGAGCTAATTGCAAAATCAAGCAGTAAGAAGCAAAAACAAATAGTTGAAAAATTAGTGCCATATGTTTTATTGATCATTGCTTCTATTTCTATATTAACGACAATTGGAATAGTTGGAACTTTAATTGTTGAAACTTTTATTTTCTTTAAGGAAATTCCTATATTTAGCTTTTTATTCGGTACAGAATGGTATCCATTTGCGAATAAAGAACCTGCGTTTGGAATTCTACCATTGATCGCTGGAACATTAAAAGTAACGATTATAGCAGTGATAGTAGCAGTACCTTTTGGTATTGGTTCCGCTATATTCTTAAGTGAATATGCGTCTGATACGACTAGAAGAATTATTAAACCGATTTTAGAAGTATTAGCTGGAATCCCAACAATTGTTTATGGTTTCTTTGCATTAACATTTGTAACGCCATTATTGCAACAATTTATTCCAGATCTAAAAATATTCAATGCATTAAGTCCAGGTATTGTTGTTGGAATAATGATTTTACCAATGATTGCATCATTATCCGAGGATGCGATGTCTTCTGTACCAAATTCAATTCGTGAAGGTGCACTAGCAATGGGGTCTACTAAATTGGAAGTAGCACTTAAGGTTGTAGTACCGGCAGCACTATCCGGAATTATTGCTTCGGTTGTACTTGCCATTTCACGAGCAATTGGCGAAACGATGATTGTTTCACTTGCTGGAGGGTCAACGCCAAAATTTGACATGGATGTAASAGGATCGATTCAAACGATGACTGCCTATATTGTACAAGTTTCTTCTGGAGACGCGGGCTATGGAACAACTATTTACTACTCAATTTACTCAGTTGGTTTCACATTGTTCTTATTTACACTGATAATGAACTTAATTGCTCACGCTATTTCGAAAAAATATCGGGAGGAATATTAATATGAAATATATAGATCATGAATCCGTTGTAAAAAGAATGATGAATCGCCTCACAATTAATAAAGTTTTTAAAGCAATCTTCTTTTTTGCGACATTATTCGCGTTAATCGCGTTAGCAATTTTGTTTTATCGAATTATTACACAAGGTGTCGGTTATTTAACACCAGAGTTTTTCCAAAACTTCGGCTCTCGTTTTCCTGCAAAAGCAGGTATAAAAGCAGCACTAGTTGGGTCTATTTGGTTAATGTTCGTAGTAGCACCAGTATCCATTATTTTGGGTGTTGGTACTGCCATTTACTTAGAAGAATATGCAAAAAAAAATAAATTGAGTGATTTCATTCGAATGAACATCTCGAACTTGGCCGGAGTACCGTCGGTAGTATTCGGGTTACTTGGTTTAACAATATTTGTTCGTGCGTTGGCTTTAGGGAACAGTGTTTTAGCCGCAGGATTTACTATGAGTTTGTTAATACTTCCTGTCATTATCGTTGCATCTCAAGAAGCAATTCGTGCAGTGCCAAATGATGTCAGAGAAGCTTCCTATGGAATGGGTGCTACAAAATGGCAAACAGTAGTGAAAATTGTATTGCCGTCTGCTATTCCTGGGATTTTAACAGGTGCTATTTTGGCTTTATCAAGAGCAGTAGGTGAAACAGCGCCACTTATCGTAATAGGAATTCCTGTAATTATTCAGTTCCTACCGACAGGACTACTAAGTCAATTTACAGCATTACCGATGCAAATTTACGATTGGGCAAAACGTCCGCAGCAGGATTTTCAATTTGTAGCTGCCGCTGGAATTCTTGTTTTAATGATTTTCTTGTTAATCATGAACTCAATCGCTATATTTATTCGTAACAAATTCTCAAAAAGGTATTAACATTATTAGGAGGAAGTATAATGGTACAATCGTTAGAAAACGGGTCAAATGCACAAACTAATACATCAAATATCGTTTATAATACGCAACAACTAAATTTATGGTATGGGAATCACCATGCACTGAAAGATATTAATTTGCAAATTAAAGAAAATGAAGTGACTGCGATTATCGGACCTTCTGGTTGTGGGAAATCGACCTATATTAAAACGTTAAATCGTATGGTAGAATTAGTACCTACGGTTAAGACATCAGGTAAAATTTTATACCGAGACCGTAATATTTTCGATAATGATTATGGTGTGGAAGAGCTACGTACAAAAGTAGGGATGGTATTCCAAAAGCCAAATCCTTTCCCAAAATCGATTTACGATAATATCGCATATGGTCCAAGAATACATGGGATCAAAAACAAAAAGATTTTAGATCAAATTGTAGAAAAAAGTTTGCGTGGAGCAGCTATTTGGGACGAAGTAAAGGATCGTTTGCACACGAATGCGTACAGTCTTTCAGGAGGACAACAACAACGTATTTGTATCGCGCGTTGTTTAGCAATTGAACCTGATGTTATTTTAATGGATGAGCCTACATCTGCACTTGATCCAATTTCTACTTTAAAAGTAGAAGAACTTATTCAAGAATTAAAAGAAGATTACTCAATCATTATTGTGACACACAATATGCAACAAGCAGCTAGAATTTCAGACAAAACAGCATTTTTCTTGTCTGGTGAAGTAGTAGAGTTTGATCAGACTGATGTAATCTTCTCAACGCCAGAAGATAAACGTACGGAAGATTATATTTCAGGTCGATTTGGATAAGGAAAGGGGTTCAGTAAAATGGTTGGTAGAGAGAAGTTTGACGAAGAATTACACAAGGTGCAAGATTTGTTGTTAGAACTAAGTAATACCGCTATTAGTACATTGGATAAATCCATGGATTATCTATTAGGGAATGATATTGAGGGTGCACTGACAGTTATCAATAACGATATTCACATTAATCGCATGGAAGAAGAGATTAATGATCGTGTCATTTTACTAATTGCTAAACAGCAACCAGTTGCTACGGATTTAAGAAGACTAATGGTTCTTGTAAAAATAGCTTCCGATATGGAGCGTATCGGTGATTACGCAGTTAATATTGCCAAAKAAACGATTCGTATTGGAAAAGATGAGCATATTGAGCCTATTCGTTTACTGGATGAAATGCGTGTGAAAACAATCGCAATGTTAAAACAAATATTAGATGCATTTATTCATGAAAATATGGATGAGGCTAGAAAAATCGCAAAACTAGATGATGAAGTAGATGAGTTGTATGGTCACGCCATTCGAACGCTCCTAAATGTAGGGGTAGAGAAACCAGAACAACTTAGTCAAGTAACTCAGTTATCCTTCGTTTGCCGATATTTAGAAAGATCTGCAGACCATGCGACAAATTTAGCAGAGCGATTATTATATTTACTAAAAGGTAAGCATTACGAGCTAAATAATTAAAAGAAAAGCACAAGGTCCAGTTTACGGGGGACTCTTGTGCTTTTTACATACAGCTCAAAATAGGGTGAATGTGTCTTAAGATAGTGTCCGCTAGTATTTTTGCTCCCAGAAGAACAAAAGCTAAGAGCGCCACATCATGTGGAAACGCCTTCGTGACCAACATCTTGTTGGCCTTGGCAAGAGTCGCCGTCTGCATCGAAAATCAATGGAAAATACTAACTTATCGGGGTCCATTATTAACAATAAATGGTTGTACGAGACAATATAGACTGCGAACGCGACAAACCTAACTAGCCTATGCTAACTGCCGAAATTCTAAGACGCTTTATCCCTAGATTGTGCGGATGAATTATATTAATAGTAGCTTTTTTATTTTGTAATGATTTCTGCTATTTGTTTGATTGACATCGTAGAGTTAAGTTCATATTGTCCGATTTGGATCTTACCAGAAAGGTCTTGGACAGTTAAATAATCTTCAAAATCTTGCTTATTTTGTATAATGCCAGTTTGCTCTAAGGAGACGCTTATATCTTTTGATGTCATACCCGATTGAATATGCAGTACTACAGTTGTAGGTGCATTAGATGTATCTTCAGTAGGTTCTATCTTATCTTCCTTTTCAGGAGTTGCCCTTTCTTTTTGTGCATTGTCTAAATCGAGTTGAAGTTGTGCTAATTGGTTTTTAACACTTTTTAACTCGTTTTGGGCTTGTTCATAAGCTTGTGGCGTAATTGTGTCATCCTTTGCTTGTTTGTCCTCACCTAATATCCATTGAATTTGAATGGCCGCGCCAGCTAAAAATAATCCAATTCCAAGAAATCGAATTGCAGATTTATTCATTAATTGCCACCACCTATCACAGATTGTACTTCTTCGATAGTAAGTGAAGATCGGCTACTTATTTCATTTAATGAATACCCTTGCCTATGTAATTCTAGAACTTGGTTTTTGATAATATCATGAATGAACGCTTTTTTTGTCGTTTTTTTAGGTATCGTTATTTTTGTTGATTCGATTAACAATTCTTCTTCAACTACTTTTAATCTGCGTTTTAAAGCACTCGTTTCTTGATACAATGAGAAAGAAAGTTCTTCGACTTCAGCTTCTACTTTTTTGTTGGAATCCTTCAAGAAAAAGGAAAGGGCGGTTAATATTATCCCGATAATCATAATGATGATTGAAAAGTCCACTGTATTCACCTCTATATAATAAGTTCTTCATCTAATACTACCATATCCTAAAAAACATTGAATAAAATCTTATGTTAATTGTAGATTTTATTTGATTATATGCTATAATTGATTAGTCGTATAAATCATGCTCAAGTTTTATATTTAATCCTGGCAAAGAGTGGGAGGGACAACCATGCGCGTTAATATTACATTAGCTTGTACAGATTGCGGAGAGCGCAACTATATTTCTAAGAAAAACAAGCGTAACAATCCAGAACGTCTTGAACTTAAAAAATATTGCTCACGTGAAAAGAAATCAACTCTTCATAGAGAAACGAAATAATAACTTAAACCAAAACCAAATGAGGTTTTGGTTTTTTTCTATTGTCTGGAGGGAAAAACTTGTCCAAATCAATATTAAGAAAAGAAATGAAAATCCAATTGGCATCTTTGAACCGGAACTCCTATTTAACCTACTCAAAAGAGATTGAAAAGCGTCTATTAATAGATGAAAGTGTGCATGATGCTTCCATTATTGGAATAACCATTTCTGCTTTCCCAGAAGTAAATACGGATGGAATTATAAAATGTTTATGGGATTTAGGAAAAACGGTTGTTGTACCTAAATGCAACCCTAAAGAACGCCTGATGACCTTTTATAAAATAGACAGCTATGACCAATTAGAAACGGTGTATATGCAGCTTCAGGAGCCAAATCCTCTTTTAACAGTGGCAGTTGCACCTATTGAAATAGACTTGCTTATCGTGCCGGGAATTGTGTATAGTAGAACAGGTTATCGTATTGGCTATGGCGGTGGTTATTATGATCGATTTTTATCAAATTATGTCGGAAATATAATTTCATTAGCATTTGATTTTCAAGTAGTCGATGAGGTTGTACAGGATGTGTTCGATATCCCTGTCGATAAAATCATAACGAATAAGCAAATTATTCCATGTAAAGAGAACCGTGAGAAGGAAGTATAAGATGAATTCAGTATATGACGTTAGGCAACTATTAAAACGATTCGGTATTTACGTGTACACGAAAAATCGATTAGCCGATTTAGAAATGATGGAAGAGGAAGTAAAAGAACTTTACCGGATGCAAATGATTGAGGCGAAAGAATTCCAAATGGCTTTATTGGTATTGCGTCAAGAACAAACTAAACACAAGCACTAAAAAACAACAGATACACGGACAATCTGTTGTTTTTTATTTTTGTAAATAAAATGAAACTTTTTTGAGGTACAACCGTCTATTAAAGGGTATGAGAAAAACAATATATAATTATAACATCAACACTATTCATTTTTGTTGATTTATTGTGAAGAAAGTATTAAGATATACTCTGTTACTTTTACTCATACAATAAAGAGTGAAAAAAGGGGAGGATGTAGGCATGAGAAAGAAAAGCTGGCCGACACATTCTATTCTTGTTCTAGCTATTGTGGCCACATGGATAAAAACATACTTTGTCTATCACACAAGCTTTGATATGAAAATCGAGAATATAATGCAACAAGTAATATTATTTATTAATCCGCTTAGTTTTATATTATTTATTTATGGGTTTTCATTATTTTTCAAGAATCCTAAAGTAAAAAACAGATATATCGTCATTATAAGTTTTATTCTTTCTGCAGTGTTATATGCCAATGCAGTGTTTTATCGTTTTTTTACAGATTTTATTACGCTACCGGTATTATTCCAAACTAGTAATTTTGGCGACCTAGGTACATCGGCAGCAGAAAGTATTTATTGGTACGATATTTTCTATTTCACGGATGTCGCGATTATTATCATTGCATTAAAATGGTTGAAAATCGGTCAAACAGCATCTGTTATTAAACCGGCAGCTAGAAGAGCATACTTTGTGTTGACCGCAGCTATATTATTTTTGAACTTAGGCTTATCTGAAATCGAAAGACCACAATTGTTAACAAGAAGTTTCGACCGAGAAATGTTAGTGAAAAATATTGGCTCTTATAATTATCATTTGTATGATTTGTATATCCAATCTAAATCGCATGCACAGCGAGCGCTTGCTGATGGTAGTGAGCTTGTGGAAGTAAATAACTATGTTCGTTCGAACCAAGCAGAACCAAACGAAGAAATGTTCGGACTTGCAAAAGGTCGTAATTTAATCGTTATTTCTATGGAATCATTACAAAATTTTGTGATTAATAATGACATGAATGGGCATGAAGTAACGCCATTTTTAAATTCATTAACGCGGGATAAAAATACATTTTATTTTTCAAATTTCTACCATCAAACCGGATTAGGAAAAACATCTGATTCCGAATTTTTAGTTGAAAATTCCCTATATCCTTTAGGTGGGGGAGCCGTATTCTTTACGCATAGTGGGAATAACTTCCATTCTATGTCTGAGAGCTTAAATGAGCACGGTTATTTTACGAATGTTATGCATCCGAATAATAAAAGTTTTTGGAATCGTGATATGATGTATCAAGCGCTTTCTATTCAAAAATATTATGATGTGAACAGTTATGTAGTAAACGAGGGAGATGCGGTAAACTGGGGTATGAAAGATATTCCGTTTTTTGAGCAATCCGTTTCACTCATGAAAGAAATGCCTCAGCCATTTTATTCACGATTAATTACATTAACAAACCATTATCCGTTTGATTTGGATGAAGAAGATCAATTGATTCCTCCATATGATTCTAATTCTCGAACGTTAAATAAATATTTTCAATCTGTCCGATATATGGACGAAGCGTTGAAAACATTATTTGCCGATTTAAAAGAACAAGGTTTGTATGATAATTCTATTATTGTTATGTATGGAGACCATTATGGTATTTCTGAAAACCATAATAAAGCAATGTCCCAATATTTAGGTAAAGAAATTACACCATATGAATCTGCAAAATTACAACGTGTTCCTTTCTTTGTTCATATACCGAATAGCGGTAAAGGAGAAGAAATTACAGAGACTGCTGGTCAAATAGATATTCGACCTACACTGTTGCATTTACTTGGTGTGGAAACAGCTAAAGATATGCAATTAGGTGCAGATTTGTTCTCTAACGAGCATGAAGAGTTTGTTATTTTCCGAAATGGTGGATTTGTTACGGATAACTTAGTATTTGCAAATAATGCTTGCTATGACAATGCAACAGGAGAAGAGATTGCAATCGAAAGTTGCCAACCATATATAGACCGTACTATACAAGAACTCAGTTATTCTGATCAAATTATTAATGGAGATCTACTCAGATTTTATGATTTAAAAACAGGAAATCTATTAATAGATCAAGCGGAGCAGAAAAATCCGTAATTAGCTAAATGAATAGAAAAAGCACAGACTTCTAATGTCTGTGCTTTTTTGTGAAACAATTAGCAAACTGGGGCGTCTAATTGTATGAGAGTAAACAAAGTATATTGAAATAAGAAAGGGGGAGTCGATTGAAGAAGGTTGCAGTATTGTTAGTATGCCTGTTTTTTCTACAGGCATGTGAAGAAAAAAATATACAAGTAGTAGTCCCTGTTACGCCAAATAAGGAAGAAGTACCACAATCTTTACCGTCTGATGTTGATAATGCTCCTTCTACAGAGATTCCGTCTATCCAGATAGATCGTTCCGTCTTTCATAGTGTCATTGGTTGGATATCTGATGATGAAATACTTTTCATTTTAATGGAAAATGGGGAATGGACAGTACAATCCTATACATTGTCCACGGAAATCTGGAAAACGATATATACAACGACGACCCCGATTATTCAAGGTGAAATTCATCCTGGCAAAGAAATGATTCTTTTACATACATCTAGTAATTCGTCTTCAGCAGAAGTTCTTTTATTACATAGGGATGGTTACATAGTGCAAAGTTTATTTTTTGAATCTGCTGAAATGTATATGAACTGGCACCCTGAAAATCCAAATCTTATTGTATTTTCGACATTTTACGAAGATTGGACATATGATACCTTTATTTATGATGGAACGACCCAAAATTTAGTTGCAATTGAAGTGGATAATCCTTTTGTCAAATGGTATGACGATAATCGTTTAATGGTGTTTAAATGGACTGAAAGCAGTTTGGATGGAAGTGAACTTTTCTTTTATTTGATAAAAGAAAAAACTTTAGAAAAAACAAGTTGGACTCATCTATTGGACATACAAAATTTAGGGGCGAGCATGCTTTATATGACCATAAATGAACCACTAAACCAATTTGAATATCGATTGGAGGAAAAAGAAACGAATCAAGTGTTTGAGTGGACTTCTCCCGCTGTTAGCAATTATTCAGAATGGATTATACCGAATATGTCCATCATTCAGCCAAATGAGCTAATAATGCTACAATCAAAACAATCTGGGAATGTGGATGCCTTTACGGATAAAAGTGTACTTTTTAATATTTCATTAGATGGAGCCAAGCAATTTGGGGAATTAGATGCAGGACCTATTGATTGTTCACCAAATGGTGCAGTTTGCCTTGGTGGATACGAGAAAGAAAATTGGATACAAGTAGATCCATTCAAAGAACAAATTTGGTTGGATTTGAAGGAATAGAAAAAAGCTGTCATACATAAAGTATGACAGCTTTTTTCTTGTACATTTTAGTGTAAACTTGGTGGAAAGCCTTGGTTCAAAATAGTCATGACTGTAAAGAAGCCAAAAACTGCAAAAGTACCAAAGTTAAATAGAACTCCTAGCACATTCTTTTCTTTAAAAGCTTGGAAAGTGCCGATTACAGCTAAAACTGTAACTAGTCCAAAAATAACCATTAATAAGTTCATGAAAGACACTCCTTTCGACATCAGAAAATGAATGTCGCTTTGCATATTCCTCTTCTATTGTAATTGTATTCTTCAATTTTGTCGAGTGAAAAAAGTGGCGAAACGTTGAACAACAGATGGACTATCGTTTAAACTAGAAAAGAGGTGATTTTAATGTTGAACATACGTACGTATCCACTAGGATTTATTCAAACCAACTGTTATATTATTTCAAACGCAGAAAAAGATTGTTTAATCTTTGATCCAGGTGGAGAAGGGGAAAAAATAATAAGCGAACTTCGCAAGTTAAATTTGAAACCACTTGCAATACTTCTAACACATGCTCATTTCGATCATATTGGAGCAGTGGAAGATGTACGAAAGGCTTTTCAGATACCTGTATACATTCATACTGCGGAAAAGAAATGGTTGCTTGATCCTTCTAAAAATGGTTCTGCAAAATATGCAGAAATTCCATCTATTGTTTGTAATGAAGCAGATGTAATTGTAGAGAATGAATCAAATCTAGAAATCGGTAGCTTTACCATGCAATTATTGCACACCCCTGGTCATTCGCCGGGAAGTATAACTTATTATTTTGCAGAAGCAGAATTTGCGATAGTCGGGGATACTTTGTTTCAAAATAGTATTGGGCGGACGGACCTACCAAGCGGCAATCAAGCTGAATTGATGAAATCCATTCATACGAAGTTATTAACATTACCGGAGTCTACGATCATTTATCCAGGTCATGGACCAGCAACAACTATTGAAGATGAAATGGAATCCAATCCATTTTTAAATGGGTTTTAACTTCATCATTCAGCCAAATACAAAAAAGCAGCTCAACTTGAGCTGCTTTTTTGTATGGACGATTAATGTCCTGCGCCTGGTACGTGCATAAAAGTAGTGTAGTATGTAAAACCTGCGAAGAAGAACATTAAGTAAGCTCCGAAGATGTACATATACATACGTTCCGAAAGGTTTAAAAACCCTAAAAGAAGGAATAATCCCGTATTTGCTAAAAATAGTAAAGAAGCTTCTGACATACCACCTAAATAAAAGAAGACTGCGAAAATCCCTGTCCAGAAAGCCATCACTTTATACATATTGCCCATTTGTAGTCCCTCCTTTTGCAACGACACAAATATTCTCTTAATCATTATAGATGATAATGTCGACAACTGTAAACTGATTATTGCATTTCGATTTAGAATATACATTGGATTGTCACAATTATGATTCATCTATAGCCTCATTATAGAACTTCTATTTGATATACGCAATTGTTACAATGATTTTGCATACTTTCAGTCTGAAGAAATTTGTTAGCTGGGAAAAGTGCATCAAATTGTCCCTTTAAAAAAGATTCATGTAGGGAACAAACAAGGGCAGGGTATTTATGTAACTGATTTTTATATGGGCAATTATAAATGGAAAAAGTAATAACCTTTTTGCCATCGTTTTCTGCAATTTGAGGTATATACCCAATCGCATTTGCTGTTTCTGTTAATAATTCCATTTTATTTTCAAAAGTATGTGTAGAAGAAGTAGTTTGATTAATAATTGCTAATCCGTGTTGGTAGCTAATGTTTTTTGCTTTAGTAAGGGCTACTTCTCCCATTGAATCTACTAATTCTAATAACCATTGTAACAATAAATGATTTTCTTGTTTTGGAAAGCTTAAATAGATTGGTTCTTCTGCAGGAAAATATACTCTAGCAGGGCGTCCACCTTTTTTGTTATTTTCTAATTCAGAGCAAACTAATTTGGAGTCATTTAATTTCGTCAAATGTAATCTTGCGACGTTCGGATGTATGCCAAATTGTTCTGCAATTTCTTGCACATTGACTTGTTTCTGTTTTTTCACAATATATTGATATATTGAGTACCTAGTCTCGTCAGCTAGTGTATTTGTAATCTTTAAAGTATCTGGCATACTATTTTCTCCTTTCCATCTTTTCTTTAATTATAATGAAGAATAATCAAATGACAAATAAAACTGTAAATTAATAATTCGAAAATTTAGAGAAATCTCTTTATTTATTTTAAGTTTGGAAGTATACTAAATTTGTACAGGCTGTTTGCGGTCACAGCTTGTATCTGGAGAAAGGAACGATGCATGCAACAAATAGAAAATACAATTGAACAAAAATGTGCGCTTTTATTAAGAAAAGCACATCGGTTTGGCGCAAATGATTTGCATATGATCCCAAACGAAGAAAATTATTTTTATTATTTCAAAAAACAAGCTCAAATGTTTGAAGCAGGGAAGCTTCCCCTTCATTTGGGTGAACGTATTATATCATTCTTCAAATTTTTATCCTCTCTTGATATCAGCGAAAAACGGAAGCCACAAAGTGGTTCATTTCAACAAACATTCAATAATCAAAAATTCTCATTTCGTGTTTCAACATTACCATCAGTTTACGGTAAAGAAAGTCTCGTCATTCGTTTGCAACAACATGATAATGCAAAAATAATTCACTCTTTGTCCTTATTTCGAGATGCCTCCGAAAAAATAGTGGAGCTTGCCAACAATCGACAAGGGCTTATTCTTTTTGTTGGTCCAACTGGCTCTGGAAAATCGACAACTATGTACTCGCTTACTAAATATTGTTCTGAAAACTTAAATCGACATGTTATTTCACTGGAAGACCCCGTTGAGAATAGTCAATCACATTTACTGCAAATTCAAGTAAATGAACGGTCTGGTGTAACTTATTCGACAGGACTGAAAGCCATATTAAGGCATTCTCCAGATGTAATAATGATTGGTGAGATTCGTGACGAGGACACTGCTAAAGCTGCCATCCAGGCTACTTTAACAGGTCATCTGGTCGTCTCTACGATCCACGCAAAAGATGGCGTAGGTGCGTTTTATCGATTAATGGATTTAGGAGTATCTGCAGAAGAATTAAAACAAACGATTATCGGCATCGTCAGCCAAAGACTTGTAACCGTTGCGAATATGAAACAACCGGAGTTCTCCGCTATATTTGAAATTATCTCAGATGAATTTTTAGAAGAAGCACTAAGTTCTCTTTTTACTGGTAAGGATTTTCATATCCCGCACGCCATTACTCTTTCCTATCAAATCGAGAGAGGGGTAAGAGAAGGTGTTATTCAAAGAAATTAAAACATATTTCACCAGAAAAGATGAAACAATCCCTGCTAATATGCAGTCCCCATTTTTAAGTAGATTAAGTGATCTGTTGAAGGAAGGCTATACATTTCATGAAGCTGTTACTATGTTATTGCCTTTCCATGTAAAAAACACGGATAAAGCGATTTCTCAAGTAACCGAAATTCAAAAAAGCGGTCTGAATGTGACCGAAGTATTTAAATTATTAGGTTTTCCTAGTCGATTACTACTTCCGATAAATTTAGCGATGATTCATGGTCAATTACAGGAAACTGTTTCGACACTGGGTGTCAATGTCGCTGTTTATGAGCGAGCAAAAAAACGATTAAATAATCTATTAATGTATCCGCTGTTTTTGTTTGTCGTTATTTTTATCCTGTTTACCGTTTTTAGGCTGTATTTTCTTCCGAATATGGAATCTTTACTAGGTGCAAAAGAGTCTGGGGAATCTGAAAGCTCTATTGTTTGGACAAGTGTATTATTGCAATTACCCAATGCTTTTTTAATAGTACTGGTTTTGTTGGCAATAATTATAAGTGTTTTTCTGTTTATCTTAAATAAGAAGACAGTGGAAATACAACTCGCGTTTTACCGTAAAATCCCAATTGTGAATAGCTGGTATAAACTACTACTAACAAGAGTCTTTTCAAGGGAAATGGGAGGGCTAATTGAAAGCGGGATGCCTCTACAACAGTCGTTCGAAGCATTGATCAATCAACAAGAACATAAAACGCTTCAGTTTGTTGCAGAACAAATGAAAAATAAAATTGTGCACGGAGAATCTTTTTCTAAGTCTGTTTTACTGTTAGATTATTTCACGGAAGATTTTCATCTTTTTGTCGTGCACGGAGAAAACAGTGGGTATCTTGGAAGGGAATTAACCTTATATAGTGATTTTTTATCGGACCGAATTGAAACGAAGCTTACTCGTTATTTAAGTATTATTCAACCAACATTGTTTTTAATCTTAGCTATTTTCATTATTGGTGCGTATTTAGCGATATTATTACCAATTTACGAAATGATAAATATTGTGTGAAGGAGATTATTAGAATGAAAATATGGAAGAATGAACGAGGATTCACTTTAGTAGAAATGATGATTGTTTTATTAATTATTTCCGTTTTGATACTTATTTCTATCCCAAATGTAACGAAACATTCTGCTAACATTGATAAAAAAGGCTGCGATGCTTTTATCAAAATGGTAGAAGGGCAGGTACAAGCATACAAAATTGAGAATAATGATATTCCGACAATGGAGGAGTTAAAAACAGGTGAATTTATTAGTGGAACGGATGCTTGTCCAAACGGTGATAAGATAGAAATCGCTGGGGATGGAAGTGTGTTAGTGACAGAAAGCCCGGAATAGTAAGATGCGTGAACTTCTACGAAATGAAAAGGGCTTTACTTTAATCGAAACGGTTCTCATCTTATCTATTGTCATGGTAATAACTTCCTCCATTGTGTTTGTGTCGACTTCTAAACTAGTGGAAGCAGAAGAAAAGCGTTTTTTCCGGCAATTTCATTTAGACATACAAAAACTGCAATCAATTGGAATTGCTGAAAATAAATTAACAAATCTTAGTTTTGAAGAAAATGGCAGTAAGTATGTAGGGAAATGGAGAGATACCCGTCTATTCGAACACAAATTACCGAAGAATATACGCCTTAATTCGGGGAGTACATTACTTGGAGTGTCTTTCCATCCAAACGGAACAGTGAGCCAATTTGGCACTTTTTTCTTCGAAACGAGTAAAGGAGAAAAAACAGTTACGATATACATCGGTGGAGGCAGGGTAAATTATGAGGAATAGTAATGGGTTTTCATGGCCAGAAACGATACTGGGACTCAGTATTACAATGGTCCTTGCGACAACTTTACTACCATTGTTAAGTAATATGCATATACAATTAGAAGAAAAAAAGCGAAAATATCATGCCTCTATTGTAATGCATGAAGCTGCCAAAAAGTATATAACTGAAAATAGTTGGAATGGAATCATGCAAATTGAACAGGTTGCTTACGCGTATGAAATAGATCTTTCACAAATTTGCGTACATTATGAAGGGATGCGAGAGGAGAAAACGAATTGCGTAACCGTTTCAAACTAAGCATTCGCAACGAGAAAGGATATACGTTAGTGGATGGAATCATTCAGCTAGCTGTTTTAATGGTTTTTTCTCAAGTATTTGCATTTACGGTCGGTTGGACAGCTAAAGTGGAAGAAATGATTACCAACCCAACTGATATGGATTGGGCGCTGTTTGTCCAAAACGTAGAAGCCTATATAAATGATATTGATTCACTTATCATTCAGAAAGACCAGCCAGGAATTCGGTTCAATAAAAATGGGGAAGAGTATGATATTGAATTTTATACAAACTTAATAAGAAAGCAAAAAAAACGATTAGGTCATGAACAGATGCTGCTTCATGTAAAATCAATATCTGTAACAGTCGAAGGTCAATCTTTACACTTTTTTGTCACTTTTTTGAATGGGTTGAAAAGGGAGCATACTTTTTATGTTACATTTCGTTCGGAATGAAAAAGGCGTGTTGTTACCAGCCGCCATGTTACTGTTAGTCATCGTTTGTTTGTCGCTTTTTGCAACAACTGCTGCATACCAATCCAAATATAGAACGTATGATTCGTTGGAAATGAGCAATATTAATGCTACTATCATTAAAATAGATAATTTTAAAGAGCGAGAAAATAATCTAGATATGTAGCGAGTTGGTGAATCATGTACAAAGTATATTTGGTGGGATTTATGGGAAGTGGAAAAAGTGCAGTCGGAAGAAGACTAAGCTATTTATTAAAAATGCCTTATTACGACATGGATAAAGAAATCGTAAATAAGCAAAAAAGGGCCATACCTGAAATATTTGAACAGGAAGGGGAAGCATATTTCAGGCAATTAGAAACAGATTTCCTGCAAAATTTCCGTAAGGAGTCATGTATTATTTCTACGGGTGGTGGGGTTGCGATGAATGAAGAAAATGTTCGAATTATGCGAAATACAGGATTAGTGTTGTATTTAGACGCAACGTTTAATGATATTTGGATGCGTATTAAAAACGACAAAAATCGACCTATCGTGCAAAATAGTACAAGAGATGAGTTGGAGCAACTGTACAATAAAAGAAGAAGAGCCTATAAAAAAGCGACCCATATTACAATCCACACGGAAAATCGACCATTACGGCAAGTGACAGAGTATGCTGGATATCAAGTGAATCGCCTGAAAGGCGAATGAAAAATATTAATTTTAAAATAATGTTCGCTTTTTAAGTAATTTTATAAAAACTATTGCGTCTTTTCATGTTCAATGTTAGGATATAGACAAAGCAAGCCATTTAAACAGATATCGCGGATGAGTATACGGGGAGAGAACGCAGCAAGTAGCGTCGCCGAAGGAGCAAGTAATGATTATTATGAATCTCTCAGGCAAAAGAACTCGTATAGGACGCAACTCTGGAGAGTGCTTTCGTTTAGTATCACGCAAAGCCACCAAAGAGGCAAGCCGTTTTCGGTAAACTTTCAGGTGCCAGGACAGAGAACCCTTGTTAATATAAAGGGGTTTTTCTGTCCTTTTTTATGTGTGAAAAACTTAAGGAGGAGATTTTTTTGTCAGAACAGTTAAAGCGTACACCTCTATTCGATGATTATGCTACATACGGTGGAAAAACAATTGATTTTGGTGGCTGGGAATTACCTGTACAATTTTCTAGTATTAAAGAAGAACACGAAGCAGTAAGAACGAAAGCAGGATTGTTTGATGTCTCTCATATGGGAGAAATTATTGTTACAGGCTCTTCAAGTGAGGCGTTTTTACAAAAAATCATGACAAACGATGTTTCCAAATTAGTAAATGGGCAAGCGCAATATACAGCAATGTGTTACGAAGATGGTGGCATAGTAGATGATTTATTAGTCTATAAAGTTGAAGAGAACCATTATTTATTAGTAGTAAACGCAGGCAATATTGAAAAAGATTTTGACTGGATGAAACAATTTAAGACGGAAGATGTAGAACTAGTAAATAAATCGGATGAATACGGTTTACTTGCATTACAAGGACCACTTGCGCAAGAAATATTACAAAAGCTTACTTCTAAACCGCTAGACGAAATCGGATTTTTCCGTTTCGAGAATAATGTCGAAGTAGCTGGAAAATCAGTTCTTGTTTCCCGTACTGGTTATACAGGAGAAGATGGATTTGAAATCTATGCAGCTGGTAATGATGTAAGAGATTTATGGAGCGATATTTTAAAAGTGGGTAAGGAAGATGGACTTCTACCTTGTGGGCTAGGGGCTCGTGACACATTACGTTTTGAAGCTTGCTTACCCTTATACGGTCAAGAACTTTCCAAAGAAATTTCTCCGCTAGAAGCTGGTTTAGGCTTTGTTGTAAAACTGAAAAAAGAACAAGATTTCAATGGTAAAGCTGTGTTAGCTGATCAAAAAGAAAATGGTGTACCAAGAAAAAGTATTGGTATTGAAATGATTGATAAAGGAATTCCACGTACTGGATACCCAGTGTATGCTGGTGAAACACAGGTCGGTATTGTTACTACAGGAACTCAATCTCCAACGCTGAAGAAAAATATTGGTTTAGTGTTAATTGACGCAACATTCGCTGAAATAGGTAAAGAGCTAGAAGTGGAAATAAGAAATAAACGTTTAAAAGCAGTTACAGTTGCTACTCCATTTTATAAAAGAGAAAAATAATACGAAGAAAGAGGTTGTCTATTGATGAAGCATCGTTATTTACCAATGACTGAGCAAGATCAAAAAGAAATGTTAGATGTAATCGGCATTTCTTCTATTGATGAATTGTTTGCAGACATTCCGGAGAAAGTACGTTTTAAAGGCGAGTATAATATTAAAGCTGCGAAAGCAGAATCAGCTTTATTAAAAGAATTAGCAAATCTTGCAGACAAAAATGCAGATAGCAAAAAATACGCTACTTTTTTAGGTGCTGGCGTTTATGATCACTTTAAGCCAATTATAGTTGATCATGTTATCTCTCGTTCTGAATTTTATACAGCATATACTCCGTATCAACCTGAAATTTCACAAGGGGAATTGCAAGCTATTTTTGAATTCCAAACAATGATTTGTGAACTAACTGGCATGGATATTGCAAACTCTTCTATGTATGACGGTGGTACTGCCCTTGCTGAAGCAGGTAACTTAGCTGCAGGTCACACTCGTCGTAATAAGTTAGTCGTTTCGGAAGCTGTTCATCCTGAATATATCGATGTGGT
The DNA here is from genome assembly GCF_056396485.1 of Psychrobacillus sp. 05T411. NCBI lineage: Bacteria > Bacillati > Bacillota > Bacilli > Caryophanales > Bacillaceae > Psychrobacillus > Psychrobacillus sp. 05T411. Next base: position 44,685 of record NZ_JBFTLO010000011.1, read on the forward strand.
TAAAATGTATGCAAAAGGACAAAATGTTCAAGTTGTAACGGTTCCAACAAAAGATGGCGTAACAGACTTAGCGAAACTGGAAGAATTAGTAGACGAAGAAACGGCAGCTGTATTAGTTCAGTATCCAAACTTCTTCGGTCAAATTGAAGATTTAGCAAAAGTGGAACAACTAACACATGCACAAAAAGCATTATTCGTTGTCTCTGCAAACCCACTTGCTTTAGGTGCATTAACACCTCCTGGTAAATTTGGAGCAGATATTACTGTTGGAGATGCGCAAGTCTTTGGAATTGCAGAAGCATTTGGTGGTCCACACTGTGGTTTCTTTGCAGTCTCTTCTAAATTGATGCGTAAAGTTCCTGGTCGTTTAGTTGGAGAAACAACAGATGAAGATGGTCGTCGTGGATTTGTATTAACTTTACAAGCTCGCGAGCAACATATCCGTCGCGACAAAGCTACTTCTAACATCTGTTCAAACCAAGCACTAAATGCACTGGCAGCTTCAGTTGCAATGACGGCACTTGGTAAAAAAGGCGTAAAAGAAATGGCAATCCAAAACATAACGAAAACACATTATACAAAACAAGCTTTTGAAAAAGCTGGATTTGAAGTACCTTTCCAAGGTGCACACTTCAACGAAATCGTCGTAAAAGTAAACGGTTCTGTTGCAGATGCAAATAAAGTACTGCTTGAAAAAGGAATTATCGGTGGATTTGACCTAGGTCGAGTGAACTCTGATCTTAAAAATCACGTATTAATCGCTGTAACTGAGCAACGTACAAAAGAAGAAATAGATGCACTCGTGCAAGAAATGGGGGCTCTTCATGCATAAGGACAATCAACCACTAATTTTTGAAATCACAAAAGAAGGCCGTGTAGGGTATAACTTACCAGAACTAGATGTGCCGGAAGTAGATGTAGCATCACTTTTACCACAAGGTATGCTTCGAGATGAAGAGGCGGAATTACCAGAAGTGTCTGAGTTAGATATTATGCGTCATTACACAGCTTTATCAAACCGTAACCACGGTGTAGATACAGGATTCTACCCACTTGGATCTTGTACGATGAAATACAATCCAAAAGTTAATGAATCGGTTGCACGTTTCCCTGGATTTGCAAATATTCATCCATTACAAGATGAATCTTCTGTACAAGGTGCAATGGAGTTAATGTATGATCTACAAGAGCATTTAATCGAAATCACTGGAATGGACGAAGTGACACTTCAACCAGCTGCTGGTGCACACGGTGAGTGGACAGCTCTAATGATGATTCGCGCATTCCATGAAGCAAATGGTGACTTGGAGCGAACGAAAGTAATCGTTCCCGATTCAGCTCATGGAACGAACCCGGCTTCTGCAACTGTGACAGGCTTTGAAACTATTACAGTAAAATCGGATGAAAATGGTTTAGTAGATTTAGAAGACTTACGTCGCGTTGCTGGTCTAGATACAGCTGCGCTAATGCTAACGAACCCAAATACATTAGGTTTATTCGAAGAAAGTATTTTAGAGATGGCTGAAATCATTCATGGTGTAGGCGGTAAATTGTACTATGACGGAGCAAACTTAAATGCAGTTATGTCGAAAGCACGTCCAGGAGATATGGGCTTTGACTGTGTTCACTTAAACTTGCACAAAACATTTACAGGTCCTCACGGCGGTGGGGGACCAGGTTCGGGACCAGTAGGAGTAAAAGCAGACCTAATTCCTTTCTTACCAAGTCCGGTACTTGTTAAAGAGGATGACAAATATACATTCGATTATAATCGTCCTCAAACGATTGGTCGTGTAAAACCATTCTACGGAAACTTTGGCATTAACGTGCGTGCATACACATATATCCGTTCCATGGGGCCAGATGGTCTAAAAGCTGTTACGGAATATGCAGTGTTAAATGCAAACTATATGATGAGACGTTTAGAAGAGCATTTCGATCTTCCATACAACCGTCATTGTAAGCATGAATTCGTATTAAGTGGTCGTCGTCAAAAGAAATTGGGCGTTCGTACATTAGATATGGCAAAACGTCTGCTTGACTTTGGCTATCATCCACCGACAATCTACTTCCCGCTAAATGTAGAAGAAGGTATGATGATTGAGCCGACAGAAACAGAGTCAAAAGAAACATTAGACGCGTTTTGTGATGCATTAATCCAAATTGCTAAAGAAGTGGAAGAAAACCCAGATATCGTTCAAAATGCACCGCATACAACGGTTATCAATCGTTTAGACGAAACAAAAGCTGCTCGTAAGCCAGTGCTACGTTATACAAAAGCATAAAAAGAAAGTGCGGTCCGCAAACGGACCGCACTTTTATTAGTCTTCAAATGGTATTTCGTATTGCCTTGCTTTTTGGTAAATTGCACTTTGCACGGATCCATTAACAACACCGGATACAGGAAATTCAAATACATACCCATCTGTAAATTCAAAAATATATATTTCGTCTTGTTTCTCTTCTGGTTCCTCTAATACATGGACTACCTTCGCAAGGTCTCCCCATTCATGTTCTACTTTATTTCCGAAAAGTGGGTTAAACTCTATTTTGTCTTCACGTAGATATACATAATTTTGAACACCAACCGTAAAAATGATAATAAATCCAATTGCTGCCACAACAACCGTTATGACCTTTAACATATTGGATTTTAAAAAATAGGACGCACAAAGGAGTGCGATCGCAAAAACAAATGCGAAGGCAAGCATCCAAAAACTCGTGCTAAGTGGGATAAAAACGATCGATCCAGGGCCGCTATAAAATGTAATCGACGTAATTATCGGGGTGAGTATGCAAACAAATGGAGCAAATATTAATAGAATAAGTGCAAAAATCCAAAACAAATCTTTACGATCTCTTAATGCCAAAATGAACCCCCCTCATTAAAATAATTCATGATCAAACATCATGTTAATCGTTATACGGAAATAGAAGTAAGAAGTTTCAGAAAATATTATTTTTGCCCTAAATAAAAAAGGATCCAAACGGAGGATCCTTCTTAGACTTGTATATGAAATGGCTAAAACCCAATAGAAGATTCGTCTTTTTCCCATTCATTTTTCATTGATCGTTTGTTTTGTTTAAGCAATTCTTCAATCCGCTTTTCGTATGCGAGTTCACCGTCGTAGTGCCAATTGAGTGCAACCGACATATAAAGCTCGTTTAACTGGGACATGGATAATCCTTTAGAGCGTTTGGCCATGTCCGCAAATTGGTCGTCTGTGAAAATATGCTTAATATCGAGTTTGCGCAAATAATTTTCTCGTACTTTTTCGGACGGGGAAGGGATTTCGTATGCTCGGTCAAACCTTCCTGCCCGGTTAATAAGCGCAGGATCAATTTTTTGCGGGTAGTTTGTCGTGCCGATGATAAATAACCCTTCTCTAGATTGCGCGCCGTCTAAGGTGTTTAAAAAGACGGAACGCGTGTATTCTGGCATCGAATCGATATCTTCAATTACTAATATTGCTGGAGCTAGCCGAGTAACAATGCCAAATACTTCTTGGACGGAATGACTACCTGTGAATTCGGTAATTTGCCAATAGACAACTGGTGCCTTAGTAGAACCGGTGATGGATTTTACTAAAGTCGTTTTACCGTTTCCTGGTGACCCGTATAACAATATACCGCGTTTGTATGGTAGACCATAGTCTTTGAAAAAGTGGCCATCTTCTTTAAAGAATTCATCGATTGAGCGGAAAATGTCTTGTTTAATGTTTTCGGATAATAATACATCCTCACGTCCCACGACAGCTTGTTCCCCGTATTTTCTGCGTTGTACCCCATGCTCTGTATCGACCAAATAGGTAACAGATTGCATGAGCAACTGACGCATTTTTTCATTGATTTCTTGCAAGAAAAAAAGTGCTGTTTCAGCGGAAGTTGAAAAGAAATAATATTCTGGCCAAGTATTACCTCCAGAGTAGTTAAAAGAGAATGTCATCGCGACATCATATTCGGGGAAAAAGATGAGATTATTTTCAAACGTTTCTACAATCTCGAGCTTACTTTCTACCGATAATTGTGATTTGCTTGTAATCTTGCTTTGGGCTCTTGTTTCAAATATGGATGCTAATACTTCATACGTTATAAGATTGTTTTCCATCATTTCTAATAAGTTACCGTCTAATTGTAAAATGGATTCTCCGATGTCGATCGTTTGCCAATTAGCGTATTTACGTTCTTTCAATAGATGAATAATTCGTTTGGAATGAATAGCAAAATCTTCGTAATTGGGATGGGTTTCTCGGAAATCTTCATTGTGTGAAAATAAAACAGGTTTTTGCATCTAATACCTCCGAATAATATGATAGAAAAAAGGTTCTCCTGGATATAGAAGAACCTTTATGTATATCGTGACTTAAATAACTACAGCTTTTTTAGAAAATTATTTCGATTTGATCTTACCTGACCAAGTCTTAAAGCCGCCTTGTAGCTGGTTTAACTCTGTATATCCTTTTTTCTTTAAAAACATTGCTGCACGCGAACTTCTCGCACTGCTTTGACAATATAGATAAACAGGTTTATCTGGACGAATTTCTTTGAAGCGTTGTCGAAGTTGTGACGAAGGAATATTTCTTGCTCCTAGTATATGTCCAGCATCGAACTCTTTAGGTTCTCTCACATCGATTAATTGGGCTTTACGGTAGCCGGCGATGAATTGTTCTTGCGTAAGATTTGTAACTGCTTTTTTTAATCGAAGTGCTTGGACGATAGCATAAACTACTAACACGACAATTACTGCGATTAAAAAGTATAAAGTATTAGACACGGTCTTTCCCCTTTCTATGTTTCCATATCTATTATAAAAGAATCACTAGATACAATTCAATCTATTTGATAAAATGAATATCGTTGTGAAGGGGGAAATTTGCGTGGAAAAGACAAAATGGTATTTTATTAACTCGGGACCTTGTAGCCCATCTTATAATATGGCACTTGATGAAGCCTTATTAGATTGGCATAGTGAGGGCCTCATCCCGCCGGTTGTTCGATTTTACGAATGGAATCCTGCTACTTTGTCGATTGGCTATTTTCAATCGGTTGAAAAAGAAATTGACATGGACGCTATAAAACAATTAGGATTAGGATTTGTTCGAAGACCTACCGGTGGAAGAGGCGTACTCCATGAACATGAACTTACATATAGCGTGATTGTGACGGAGAGTTATCCTAATATGCCAGCTACTGTCACAGAAGCTTATCGAGTGATCAGTGAAGGTTTGTTAATAGGTTTCCAAAATTTAGGCCTAGATGCATATTTTTCTATCCCTGACACGGATGAAAAAAAACAGGATTTAAAAAAGCCCAAATCTGCTGTTTGTTTTGATGCTCCAAGCTGGTATGAACTAGTAGTGGAAGGTAGAAAAGTGGCTGGTAGTGCACAAACTAGGCAAAAAGGTGTCATTTTGCAACACGGAGCTATATTATTGGATATGGATGAAGATAAATTAATTCAGACATTCAAATTTTCTTCCCAAGCATTAAAGGAACGCGTCAAAGCTGGTTTGTCGAAAAAAGCAGTTGCTATCAACAAGATAAGTCAACATTCCGTAACAATCGACGAATGCAAAGTAGCATTTAAAAAAGGTTTTGAAGATGCATTGCAAATTGAACTAGTTGAATATAAGTTAACAGAAGAACAAGAAATATATGTACAAGAGCTGGAAGCAAAGCGATATGCTAACGATGAATGGAACTTTAGAAAATAATTTATTTTTTTTTAGTCATTTAGTCCATTGACTACTGAGCTGATTAGGTTTGAAGGGAATCTATTCATTTGCAAAATAACACAACATATAGTATCGTTTATAAACGACGATACACTATATGGTGTGTTTTATTTTTGAATAAAAGGGAGGCAATATGATGGTATTAGCATCTCAGAATAAAAATGCAACCATTAACATTGAACAGTTAAACAAAGACATTGAACAATTTCCTCAAGTACACCCAATTACAAACAACATGACATTGACACATAAAGGTGTATCTAGATTAGTTATGATCGACCGTTATTCTTTTAAAGACACAGAGAAAAAAACGCTGAAAACAGGAGATTTTGTCGTATTAACGGTGAAAGATGATCCGAAATTTCCGGCGCGAGGATTAGGGCATATCGTGTCGATCAATCAGGATGCAAAAACAGCAGATGTATTGATCGAAGAAGATTACCGCAGTGCGATTGATGATAGCAACCAAGTTGCATCAGGCGTTGTGACTCGTCCCCTTAGCGTCATTGAAAAGCCTTTAGAAGTATTCTATGAACAAATTGCTAAGCGAAATGCTACTGGACTTGCTTCTGTTGAGAAAACAGAAGACAAAAGAGCGGAATGGTTCGAAAAGTTCTATCAGCAATTAGTTTCACTAAAATTCATCCCTGCTGGACGAGTATTATACGGAGCAGGTACAGGAACCGATGTAACGTACTTTAACTGTTACGTAATGCCCTTTGTAGCTGATTCTCGTGAAGGAATTAGTGATCATCGTAAACAAGTAATGGAAATTATGAGCCGCGGTGGTGGAGTTGGTACAAATGGTTCCACACTTCGTCCGCGTAACACGCTAGCACGCGGTGTAAACGGAAAATCTTCCGGTTCCGTTTCTTGGTTAGATGATATTGCAAAATTGACTCATCTTGTCGAACAAGGTGGATCACGTCGTGGAGCACAAATGATAATGCTGGCAGATTGGCATCCGGATATTGCGGAATTCATCATTTCTAAAATGCAAAATCCACGTATTTTACGATTCCTAATCGAAAATACAAACGATGAAACGATTAAACAATTAGCGAAGGACAAGCTTAAATTTAAACCTTTAACATTTCAAGAAGAAGCAATGTATCAAGGAATTATCAACTATAAAGCAATACCAGGACTTGGAGGATTCAGCAACGAAATCATTCGTGATGCAGAAACAAAACTTCGTGACGGTGGAACCTACACTGTTCATAATCCTGAATTTTTAACAGGTGCCAACATTTCAGTAACATTAACGGATGATTTCATGAAAGCAGTAGAAAAGGATGAAGATTTTGACCTTCGTTTCCCTGCGACTGAATCCTACACAGAAGAGGAAATGGCATTCTACAACGAAAATTGGCACACGGTTGGCGATGTTCGTGAGTGGGAGAAAATGGGTTATGCTGTAAGAACTTACCGCACAGTAAAAGCGAAAGAACTTTGGAATCTGATTAATATTTGTGCGACATATTCAGCAGAGCCAGGTGTTTTCTTCATTGATAATGCAAATGACAAAACAAATGCAAAAGCATATGGACAAAAAGTTGTTGCAACTAACCCATGTGGTGAGCAACCACTAGCTCCATATTCTGTTTGTAACCTAGCAGCTGTTAACTTGGCACAATTTGCAAATAAAGAAACAAAAACAGTTAACTATGAAGCATTAAAAGAAACAGTACGCGTTGGTGTACGTATGCAAGATAATGTCATTGATGCAACTCCATATTTCTTAGAAGAAAACAAAGTACAAGCACTTGGGGAGAGACGTGTTGGACTTGGAGTAATGGGATTAGCCGATTTACTTATTTATTGTGAAAAAGAATACGGTTCTGAAGAGGGCAATATTTTAGTAGATGAGATATTTAAAACCATTGCTATCGCAGCTTATGAAACTTCTGCAGAACTTGCAAAAGAAAGAGGAAGTTTCCCGTTCTTAACAGGCGAAACAGTAGAAGAAACAAATCGACTTCGCAAAGCTTTTACCGAAACAGGGTTTATGCAAACAATGCCAGAGGAAATTAGAAATACAATTTTAGAATCAGGCATTCGTAATTCGCATTTATTGACAGTTGCTCCTACTGGTTCTACTGGAACAATGGTTGGTGTTTCCACTGGTTTAGAACCTTATTACTCGTTTACCTATTACAGAAGTGGACGTCTAGGGAAATTTATCGAAGTAAAAGCAGATATTGTAAAAGAATATTTAACGAAAAATGAAACAGCAGAAGAAGAAAATCTGCCGAACTGGTTTGTAACGGCAATGGAATTACCACCAGAAGCACATGCAGATGTACAATGTATTATTCAACGCTGGATTGATAGTTCCATTTCCAAAACAGTGAATGCTCCACGTGGTTATACAGTGGAACAAGTAGAAGGTGTTTACGAGCGTTTATACAATGGTGGAGCAAAAGGCGGTACTGTATACGTGGATGGAAGTCGCGATGCCCAAGTATTAACGTTAAAAGCTGAAGAAAACACATTAGATGACCATGAACAAGAAGAAAAAGTAATTGAAAAACGTCCAATCGTGTTAATCGACACAATCCAGGATTTACGCTCGACGAATGTAACGATTGGTTCGGAAGTAGGGAACACTTGCCCAGTTTGCCGAAAAGGAACTGTAGAAGAAATGGGCGGCTGTAACACATGTACGAACTGTAATGCACAGCTAAAATGCGGTTTATAATAGACAAATAGGTAAAAGCATGTGGCTTTGAAATAAAATCCTACCGTTTATAAATAAAGATGCATCTTTTTTCCCCTTTAGATATGATTATCTAAAGGGGTGTTTTTTGTTTTTAAAAGAAAAAGAGCATCAAAAATAGAGAAGAAATTTTGAAGAGACATATGTGATAAAATTAGGAAAAAGGAGGTTCGAAATATGAAAATCCATAGAATCGATCATGTGGGTATAATCGTCAATGATCTTCCTGCTGCGAAAGCGTTTTTTCTTGAATTTGGTCTTGAAATGCTAGGGGAAGGAAAAGTGGAAGGCGAGTGGGCTGAGCGGATGAAGGGAATTATAGGGTTTCAAGACGTTAAAGAGGAAGTTGCAATGCTGCGAACGCCAGACAGTGATGCAAATATAGAACTAGTAATGTTGCGAACGCCAGAAGGTGACGCAAATATAGAACTAGTAAAATTTCACTCGCCATCAGATGAAAATGGCATCCAGCATCCCTTAGCAAATAATCTGGGGATCCAGCATATTGCCTTTGCTGTTGAAGATATTGAAGCTCTTGTTACCAAATTGACAAAGAAAGGCGCAGCACTTATTGGTGAGATACAAAACTACGAAAACGCTTATAAATTATGCTTCGTTCGTGGGCCAGAAGGAATTATTTTGGAGCTGGCTGAGAAAATCAAATAAAATATCCCATCTTTTTATCACAACAGCAAATTCATTGATAAGAAAAGCAACCACTTTGATCAATCTTTTTTCAAAATGGTTGCTTTTCTTTGGCTACTAAATAAGGGGATGGTCTCTTACTTTTCTCAAACTTTATTTAAAACCTACAAAAGCACAAACTGATGAAAGTAACTTGTCAGTTTGTTTTTTTGCTTTAGGAAATAAAAGATTATAGTATGCAGATACCCCTATCTTGGCGATAGAAGGTATATGTCACTGATTAGGGATACTGTGTCGTAGACATTCAATAAAGTTACCGCTAGGATTTCCGCTTCAGGGCGGCGGGAATGGCTGCTCATCACTCACCCCACGGAAAGCGTTCGACTGCAGCGAAAATCAAAGCGGTCACTAGTCAGCACACTACGACGCAGTATCCCTATATTGCACAAATAATCTTTTAAAGTTCCAGAGAACAAGCCACGAGCACTTTTTTTATTGTTTGTTTAAATATTCCTTTCAAAGCCTACACTAAACTAAAAAGGATAAGGGGATTTCGCATGAAAGGTTTAGCGATTAGTACTAGTTTTGCGGTGACATTGATTACAGTAATCATGTTTAAAATATTAGATTTTTTCCATTTTATCAAATGGGATCCAGTAGGGTTTTCGGATAATTTTCAAGCTTTAAAGGATAGCAATGCATTTATTAAATGGGGAATATTATTCATCATCGTATGGGCTGCGAGCATTCTTTTATACTATATTAGCTTGTTATTCATGAAGATTCCGGTAGCTATTACGAGTATTGCTTTAGGGCTATTAATCGCATTTGCTTTAGAATGGATTATTTTGGATGCTAGTTCTATTGAAAAAACGATTAAAAGAATGTCTATACCTTTTATTTGCATTATCATATTGGCGACGCGATTTTTAATGGAGTCCGCTATTTTCCATGCGCAAGATAAACCATTAAGCAAATAGAAAATTTACCATCCTTATTTCGTATGATAAAATAATAGGCAGTACTTATTTAGAATATGAGATGAGGGGTAATAATGAAACTTGCGAAATTACGCACTGTGTTAGAAGAAAAAGGGATCGATGCTTTATTAATTACAAATGAATACAATAGACGCTATATGACAGGATTTACTGGAACGGCAGGCGTTGCCATTGTTTCCAAAAACGACGCTGTTTTTATTACGGATTTCCGGTACACGGAACAAGCAGCAAGCCAGATTAAAGATTTCCGCATTGTTAAACATGAGAAAACATTAATCGAAGAAGTTGCAACACAAGTCGCTCAAATGGGCATTCAAACATTAGGATTTGAAAAAGAGGATTTGACATACAGCAGTTTTGAAATGTACAAGCAAGCTGTCAAAGCAGATTTGGTGCCAGAAGCTGGATTAGTGGAAAAAATTCGCTTGATAAAGACCGTCGAAGAGATTAGTATAATAAAGGCAGCTTGTCGTATTGCGGATGAGGCTTATGAGCATATTGTTACATACATAAAACCGGGAATGACAGAGCTTGAAGTATCCAATGAGTTGGAATTTTTCATGCGTAAGCGTGGTGCAACCTCTTCTTCATTTGATACAATCGTTGCTTCAGGAGTTCGTTCTGCATTACCACACGGCGTTGCGTCTGATAAAGTGATTGAAGTTGGCGATTTTGTGACATTAGATTTTGGAGCCGTATACAATGGTTATATTTCGGATACGACTCGAACAGTTGCAGTTGGGGAGCCAAGTGAGAAACTCAAAGAGATTTACCAAGTTGTGCTCGATTCACAATTACTTGCTTTAGAAAAAGTAAAACCGGGTATGACAGGTAAAGAAGCAGATGCAATCGCTCGTGACTATATCGCTTCTAAAGGCTACGGGGAAGCATTTGGGCATTCATTAGGTCATGGAATTGGTCTAGAGGTGCATGAAGGTCCTGGATTATCATTCCGTTCGGATATTGTGTTAGAGCCAGGTATGGTCATTACGATTGAACCGGGTATTTACTTACCAAATATCGGCGGTGTGCGAATTGAAGATGATGCACTTGTAACAGAAAATGGTTTAGAGAAGCTCACGCACTCGACAAAAGAACTATTAATACTATCTTAATATTTGGAGGAAAATACATGATTTCAGTAAATGATTTTAAAACAGGATTAACAATTTTAGTAGACGGGGTACTTTACCGTGTATTGGATTTCCAACATGTAAAACCAGGAAAAGGTGCAGCGTTCGTACGTTCAAAACTTCGTAACCTACGTAACGGATCAGTGAATGAAAAAACATTCCGTGCAGGGGAAAAAGTAGAAAAAGCACAAATTGATAACAAAAAAATGCAATATTTATACGCAAGTGGGGATCAACATGTATTCATGGATACAGATTCTTACGAGCAATTAGAGCTAAATGAAAATCAAATCGAGTACGAATTAAAATTCTTGCGTGAAAACATGGAAATTCATGTAATTCAGTACGCAGGTGAAACACTTGGAGTAGAATTACCAAAATCAGTTGAATTAGAAGTAACGGAAACAGAACCTGGTATTAAAGGGGATACTTCTGGTGGTGGATCTAAAACGGCAAAATTAGAAACTGGTTTAGTCGTAACAGTTCCTCTATTCATCAACGTTGGAGATAAATTAATTATCAACACTGATGAAGGATCATACGTTTCAAGAGCATAAATTAAATCTAAAAATAGCGAGTCTTTCCTCGATTTTGTCGAGAAAAGGCTCGCTATTTTGTTATTTCCGCATATTTCAAACCGACGATTCAGGACTTTTCAGTGTTGCATAATGTCTAGTTGGAAAATTTAGAGCTTTAGTTGGAATTTCAATGCATTTAGTTGGAAAACGGAGTCCCCGTTAGTAATTTTCAATTATGAATATTTTTCATATTCTCCAACCTCCGTTCATATGTTATTCGTATGGAAGGGGGAGGCATTGTGGAACTTCACGATGTACTTCGAGTTGCGGGTATAGGATTATTGATTGCGATTCTTCACTTGTTCTTTGAATCTACTGGTAAAAAAGAGTTTGCTTTTTTCTTGTTTTTTGTTGGATATATATATATGACAATCGAATTGTTACGTTTATTAAGATTATTTTTTTATGAGATTTCCACATTTTTAGAATGGCTTCTTATGACGAGTTAACCAATGGTTGTATATGTCACGATTATTCTCGCGTTTTGCTTGTTGCAATTAATAAAAGAAACGTATCCACGTTTACATTCGATTATCTATACGATTTATATCTTCCTTTTTTTAATGTATTTAGTTATGTCCCTTATTATCCCGTTTGTAACGAACTATTTCTCCATCGTTCCAGTCGCCCTACTACCTGTATTTAAACTACTCCTGTTTTCTGTGTTATTACTTTTTATTTCTCAAATTGTAGAAGAACTTCTCTCGGACTATGAATATACAAGCCTAGCTACTATGTTTACTTTTACGACTAAGGCGATTATTCTGCTCGTTTGGCTGCAACATATGAAGCAATTTTACGAAAAGTTTTTTTCCGTACTCGGATTACTCTCTTGAAGGAATGAACAATGAATGATGGATGAAATATTACAGACATTATTGCAGCCAGTCAAAGAGGTCATCCAAACATTTACCTATATTTTACTGTTTGGACTGGTATTTGTTTGTTTAGAATGGTTGATTCCAAATAGTAAAAGGCTTTTCAAATTTTTGTTTATCATGATTATTTGTTTTTACTGTTTAGAGCCTGCCATTCGAACATTAGATATGATACATGCGCTTTCGAATCAACTAGTTACACTTTTTTTAGGAATGTATCCATTATTAACAGCTGGAATTGCTGTATCTGGTGGTGCGTTACTAATCACTTTGTGGAATCCAATGGTTATGCTATTTGCTTCGTTTACAACGATCTTAGCTGAAAAAGTGTTAATACCTTCGATTATGGCGGCTTTCATTTTTGACGTCATTACGCGAATACATCCAGCTACTTCGTTTTCGAAAATGTCGGATCTAATCCGCATGACCTTAGTTGGGACTACCTCTATTATTTTAGTTTTGTATAGTTTTTTTATGACGGTAAACGGGGTTTTTACATGGTCGGTCAGTGGCGCGGTTAGCGAATCAGCCAAACGATTAATCGCTAATAATATTCCATTTGTTGGATCACTATTAACGGAAAGTATAAGTACGATGAAAAGTTACTCCTCTTCGGCTTCGGTTGTTACCGGCAATGCAGTGCTGTTTTCGGTATTAATCTTAGTGTCTATACCAACGATTCAAACGATTTTAATCGCTTTTTTATACAGATTGTTAGGAGCCGTACTCGATCCTTTTATAGATGGTAATATTAGTGGTTTGCTAGATGATATTGGAAGGACATTATTCGTGCTGTCTATTATATCGGTACTAATCGCTTTTGCTTTCTTTTTTACCATAATATTAACGATGCTTTTTGCAAAATTACTTATAACTGTGAAAGGATAAATACAATCGTTACCAATTTTTTATTTGGTCTCTTACTAATTGTAGTTGTTGGGGAACTTCTTTCGATATTACTAGAAGGTTCAGGTAGTGAGAAGATAGACTTTCTCGTGAAAATTGCGATAATCTTTTGGATCTTGTCCTTTCTCTTCATATAAATAGTTTGTCTTGCATAAAGTATTGTATCCATCATGAAAAGAAGGGTGAAGCATTATATCATTCAAACAAAAACCCACTTTTCGTTTTGTTGTCATAAGTATTGCTGTTCTCATCATCAGTCTACTTTTTTCAGAAATGTTTCTTTCAAATGATGGAAGTAATGCTACCGATACAAATCTAGCTCCCAAAACAACAGAAGATTTAGGCTACATATTGGAAAAAATCAGTGGGGTTGGCCGAGTGGAAGTGTATTTTCATTACAAAGAGGGCACTGAAAAGTCCACGGGAAGCGATGTATCATTTTTCCAATGGACAAGTGACGGTAAGGAGAACAAAGAAGAACTGATTGGAATACTAGTAGTAGCGGAAGGAGCGAGGGATAAACGCGTACAAAATAATTTGATCAAGACCCTTTCATCTGTTTTGCAAATAGCTCCACATCGAATCGTGATACAAGAAATGGAAATGGAGGATAAATAATATGAATATAAAAAAGAGATCAGTTTGGTTTTTAACTTTAATCAGTTTAGTAGCGGTAGTGACGGTTTTCTACTTATCGGATCGCCCATCCCCTTTTGATGGAATCGCCCTATTTTCCAATGACACATTAGAGGATGTGGAATTAGTCGAAACATCCTCTACGAATGAAGAAGCATTTGCTTCTCACAGTAATGAATTCGAAGAGATGAGAATGGAAGTACTAGAAAAACGTAGTCAACTTCGTGAGACTTTAACAACAAAGGTCGGTTCCAATGAGTTTACTGCAGAACAAAAAGATGAAGCGTTTAACAAGATTGAAGAACTAGTGAAAATAGATTCCACAGAAGCGATGTTGGAACTGATCATCAAATCACTAGGATATGACGATGCGCTTGTTCGCATCGAAGAAGACAATGACGTATTAATAGATGTTGTGGCAAACGAACAATCTACTAAAAAAGCTTCGGATATAGTTTATGCAGTCAAAAGAGAATGGCCACAAGCCTATAATGTAGAAGTAAAATTTAACGGATTATAAGAAAAAAGTGCCTTTAGCGGGCGCTTTTTTTCATTCTTTCGTGAAGATTTCCTACCTAGCTATTTCAAATTATCGTAAAAACGTCTAAAATGGGAAGAGTAAGTATTAATAATGTATATAAAAGGGAGACAAGTCACATGAAAATCCAAGAAATTAGAGAAATTATTAAATTAATTGATCAATCTTCATTAGACGAATTTTTATATGAATCAGATGGCACGAAAATTAAATTGAAAAAGAATGAAAAAGGAATTGTAACGACAGGTGGACAAACTTTCGAAAGCTCTTCAGTAGTAGAACAACCAAAAATGGTTGAAGTAAAGCCAGAGCTTGTAAGTGAAGTAAAAGAAGAAGTGGTTGTAGCAGAAGCGAAGCCGGTAACAGTAGACAGCTCACTACATAAAGTTACTTCACCAATGGTAGGTACTTTCTATCAATCTTCTTCTCCGGATGCGGAAGCATATGTAGAAGTTGGCAGTAAAATAAATGCTGATTCAATCGTTTGTATCGTAGAGGCGATGAAACTATTCAACGAAATTGAAGCAGAAGTAGATGGTGAAATCGTAGAGATTCTTGTGAAAGACGGACAATTAGTTGAATACGGTCAACCATTGTTCCTCGTAAAAGGAAATTAAGAAAACAAGAGACGAGGAAAGGGGTAGTAAGAATGAAAAAAGTATTAATCGCCAATCGTGGTGAAATCGCCGTTCGTATCATACGTGCGTGTAAAGAGTTAGGGATTGAAACGGTAGCGGTATATTCCGAGGCAGATCGGGAAGCCCTACATGTCCAAATTGCAGATGAAGCTTATTGCATCGGACCAAGATTATCTAAAGATTCGTATTTAAACTTTTCTAATATTATAAGCGTCGCGAAGCTTACTGGTTGTGAAGGAATTCACCCTGGTTACGGATTTTTAGCAGAGAATGCAGAATTCGCTGAGCTATGTGAAGAATGCGATATTAAATTTATCGGACCGACATCCCAGGCAATCAGAAGTATGGGGATTAAAGATGTTGCAAAAGAGACCATGCAAAAAGCTGGTGTTCCAACAGTTCCAGGTTCAAAAGGAATTGTGGAAACTGAAGAAGATGCTCTAAATGTAGCAAGAGAAATCGGGTTCCCCGTTATTATTAAAGCAACTGCTGGCGGTGGCGGTAAAGGAATTCGAGTTGCTAAAGATGAGGCAGATCTTATTAATGGTATTAAAATTACGCAAAAAGAAGCGGCCGCAGCATTTGGTAACCCGGGCGTTTACTTAGAAAAATACATCGAAGTATTTCGCCATGTAGAAATTCAAGTACTTGCGGACGGCCATGGCAACGCAGTTCATCTTGGTGAACGTGATTGTTCTATTCAACGACGTATGCAAAAACTGGTTGAAGAAGCACCATCTCCTGCATTATCAGAAGCACTTCGCGCAGAAATGGGAGAAGCTGCTGTAAAAGCAGCGCTAGCAGTTGGTTATGAAAGTGCGGGTACCGTAGAATTTATATTTGATCATATCCATCAAAAATTCTACTTCATGGAAATGAATACTCGTATCCAAGTAGAACATCCGGTAACGGAAATGATTACAGGCATAGATTTGATCAAACAAATGCTACACGTGGCGTCAGGTGAAAAATTACCGTTCAAACAAGAAGATATAAAACTGAATGGATGGGCAATTGAATGCCGTATCAATGCAGAAAATCCTTCGAAAAACTTTATGCCTTCTCCAGGACTAGTAGAATTTTACTTGCCGCCTGGTGGTCTAGGGGTGCGTGTTGACTCGGCGGTTTACCCAGGTTATAACATCCCACCATTTTACGATTCCATGGTGGCAAAACTAATCACTTATGGGGAAACACGAGAAGAAGCAATAGCGAAAATGAAACGTGCTCTTTCCGAATTTGCTATAGAAGGTGTAGAAACAACAATTGCTTTTCATGAAAAACTCATGGATCATGAAGTATTTGTATCTGGAGATTTTGATACGAAGTTTTTAGAGAAATACGATGTGATGAATTCATAAAAGGAGTGTACCAAATGACAGAAAATACCGAACAAAAATTTGTTCAAATGACTCCTGAAGGAAAAGACAACTTAGGCACAATTGAAATTGCTCCTGAAGTAATTACGGTAATTGCGGGTATTGCAACAAATGAAGTAGAAGGTATCGCTGGAACACGTGGTAATTTTGCTGCGGGTGTAGTGGAACGGTTAGGTAAAAAAGTCCATGGAAAAGGGATTAAAACAGAAATCACAAGCGACGGATTGTTTATTGACGTCTATTGTTTAGTTAAATACGGCGCTTCTGTTCCTACTGTTGCAAGAGAAGTACAGTCTCAAATTCGCCAAGCAATCGAGAATATGACAAGCCTTACACCAAAAGAAGTGAATGTTCATATTACTGGTGTGCAATTTGAAACAGCAGAATAATTGTTTAGAGCCATCCTCTAAGGTGGCTCTTTTCATTTTTTCTTTCTTCTCTTACGCATTTCGGAGGGAAATATGCTATTATTGTTCTTTAGATAGCTACATTTAAAGGAGAACTTATTCATGAAACGAAGACAAGCAAGAGAGTTAGCATTGCAATCACTATTTCAGTTAGACAATCACGAAATTTCCATAGAAGAGGCCATTGGGCATGTTACGGAGAAACAAGACCCGTTTCTAACACAATTAGTAACCGGTACACTTCAACATAAAGAACAAATCGACGCTTCTTTAATTGACAAATTAGAGAACTGGTCACTACCTAGATTACCTAAAATAGAACGAACAGTTCTTCGTATAGCTGTATATGAATTATTATTTACGGAAGAAACGCCAGCAAAAGTGGTGATTAACGAAGCATTAGAAATTTGCAAATTATTCGGTGACGAAAAATCAAGCCGTTTCGTAAATGGAGTATTATCAAAATATACAGAGCAATAATTTACTTACAATGGAGGAACATCAAAAGTGACAAATCATATAATTGATGGCAAACAAATCGCAAGTCAAGTAACAGAAAAAGTAAAGGAACGTGTCGAGCGTTTAAAAGCGCAAGGCGTCACTCCTGGTTTAGCAGTTGTTTTAGTTGGAAATAATCCAGCTTCACAAACCTACGTGAACAACAAAACGAAAACATGTGAAAGACTAGGTATGTATTCTGTCATGATCGAATTAGAAGCGGATATTTCAGAACAAGCGCTTCTAACGCATGTAGAAACATTAAATAATGACCCAAAAATCCACGGTATTTTAGTGCAATTACCTTTACCAAAACAAATTGATGAAGATCGAGTAATTGCAGCAATTTCTCCGCTGAAAGATGTGGACGGTTTTCATCCTGAAAGTGTAGGTAAAATGATGATTGGACAGGCAACCTTCCTTTCTTGTACTCCGTTCGGAATTATGAAATTACTTGAATATAGTGATGTGGAAATAGCGGGAAAACATGCTGTAATCATTGGGAGAAGTAATATCGTTGGAAAACCAATGGGACAACTGCTATTACAAAAAGATGCAACTGTGACGTACTGCCATTCTAAAACAAAAGACTTACATACATTTACAAAACAGGCGGATATTTTAGTAGTAGCTACAGGCCGTGCGAAAATGATTGATGCAAGCTTCGTTAAAGAAGGAGCTGTTGTGATCGACGTTGGTATTAATCGCGATGAAAACAATAAGCTTTGCGGCGACGTTGATTTTGCATCTGCTGAGCAAGTAGCCTCTAAAATTACGCCGGTACCTGGTGGAGTGGGCCCAATGACGATAGCGATGCTAATGGAAAATACATGTTTAGCAGCTGAAAATACATTGAACAACTAATAGGGAAAAAAGCTGTTTTTCTACAGAAAGACAGCTTTTACATTGCCCAGAGTCTGAGGAGTTGTTTTCGTGACATCATATACATACTTAACTGTTAAGGCATTAACTAAATACATAAAAAGAAAATTTGATGCGGATACACATTTACGTGATGTTTACGTAAAAGGAGAGCTTTCCAATGTAAAAGTCCACTCAAGTGGGCATATTTATTTTACATTGAAAGACGATGCTGCGAGAGTTACTTCTGTCATGTTCGCGATGAATGCAAGAACGCTCAAATTCACGCCTGAAAGTGGCATGAATGTGCTTATTCGTGGCGATATTAATGTTTTTGAAGCGGCTGGGCAATATCAGCTTTATGCTTCCAGTATGCAGCCGGATGGAATTGGAGAACTTTTCCTCGCTTTTGAACAATTAAAAAAGAAATTGGAGAATGAAGGATTATTTCATCCAAGTCGTAAAAGGGCAATTCCCACTTTTCCGAAAAAAATTGGAGTAGTTACTTCGAAAACCGGAGCAGCTATTCGAGACATCTTAACTACTTTAGAA
This sequence comes from Psychrobacillus sp. 05T411, assembly GCF_056396485.1. Taxonomy (NCBI): domain Bacteria; kingdom Bacillati; phylum Bacillota; class Bacilli; order Caryophanales; family Bacillaceae; genus Psychrobacillus; species Psychrobacillus sp. 05T411. The sequence continues at coordinate 63,789 of NZ_JBFTLO010000011.1, forward strand.
CGTAGATATCCAATTAGTGAAGTAGTCGTATTTCCAAGCATTGTTCAAGGACCCCAAGCGGCACCTTCGATTGTTAAATCGATTGAGCTTGCAAATAGTACGGATTCTATAGACGTGCTTATTGTAGGAAGAGGCGGCGGATCTATTGAAGACCTATGGGCGTTCAATGAAGAAATAGTAGCTAGAGCGATTGCAAACAGTTGCATACCGATCATTAGTGCAGTTGGGCATGAAACGGATACGACAATTGCGGATTTTGTGTCCGATTTACGGGCTCCTACGCCAACAGCAGCTGCAGAGATGGCGGTACCTAGTAAAGAGAATCTAATGAAAAACATTTTATCTTATCAATCTGCCTGTTTACACTTTGTGACCAAAAAATTAGCAGATGAGAAAAATAGATTTAAGCGAGCCATAGAATCTCCCGTGCTTGCAACTCCCGAAAAGTTATATCGTCCTTTTATAGAGAGATATGTACGTGCAGAGCAACAACTTCAAAGAGAAACAAGTCGTTTATATAAAGATAAGCATCGTTATTTTACACAGTTGCAAAATAGATTTATCCAACTTTCACCTCAGAAAGTAATAGATCAACATCAAAAATCAGTACAAACAGTCACCAATCAACTTAGTCAAGTGTCATTATCCATATTGGAAAAAAATCGGGGGCAATTTATCGCGTCCATACGTACCTTAGAAGCGTTGAATCCATTGAAGATTATGGACCGTGGATATAGCATTACCTATAAGAAGGATAAATTAGTAAAAACAGTGGCTGATGTAGAGCAAGGTGATTCAATCGTTGTTACTTTATCAGATGGCCGATTTGAGGCAATTGTTCAAGAAGTAGATATGAATGAGAGAGGGGACTAATTTTCATGACTAAAAAAGAAATTCCATTTGATGAAGCGATGCTACAACTGGAAAATATTGTTCGTCAATTAGAACAAGGGGATGTACCGTTAGAAAACGCAATCGAATTGTATCAAAAAGGCATGGAGCTATCTAAACTTTGTAGTGATAAACTACAAAGTGCAGAAAAGCAACTCGTCTCTTTCATGGGGGAAACAACAGAGGAAGCTGGTACGGTTAATGAGTAAAGGACTACAAACATTCATCCAAACCAATGCGCCAATTATCGAACAAAAGATATCTACATTAATACAGGAAATTCATGCCCCTGAAAAATTAAAAGAAGCGATGGAATATTCACTCCAAGCAGGTGGAAAAAGAATTAGACCGCTTTATACACTTGCAGTATTAGAAGAACTGAACATAAAAAGTGAAGATGCGGCTACAGTAGCTAGTACGATTGAAATGATTCATACGTATTCCCTTATACATGACGATCTTCCAGCAATGGATGATGATGATCTTCGACGTGGAAAACCAACGAATCATGTAGTTTTTGGAGAAGCTCTGGCCATTTTAGCTGGAGATGGACTTTTGACACTTGCATTTGGAATACTAGCGAGACTTCCCAATTTAACAGCAGAACAGAAAATAGAGTTGATTGAAAGACTAAGCTATGCCGCGGGAGCAGAAGGCATGGTTGGTGGACAAGTACTAGATATTTTAGGTGAGGGAAAATCGTTAACGCTTGATGAACTAGAACAAGTTCATATAAATAAAACAGGGGCACTTCTTTCCTTTAGCATCTTAGCCGGTGGGATCATAGCAAACGCATCGGAAGAAATTATGAAAGCCTTACAAACTTATGCTTTCCATATAGGTTTAGCTTTTCAAATTCAAGATGATATTTTAGATATCGAAGGCACTTCAGAGCAGCTTGGAAAAACTGCTGGAAAAGATGTCTTAAGCGAAAAGAATACGTATCCTTCAATCTTAACGCTAGACGGTGCAAAAGTGCAGTTGCAAAAGCAATATGAATCGGCAATTGTCGCATTAGAAAAAGTTAATATGCATAAAGGTATTCTGGTTGAATTTGCCGATTATATTACAAAAAGATCGAACTAACAGCGTATAATTTTGTTTTAATGCCGTTTATTGATATTATATTAACTAGTTGTAAAGAAGGAAATCAAAAAAGAAGGTGTGTGATGGCAATGGATTTAACTTCAATTTCTAGCCCATCCTTTTTAAAAAGTTTAGATAATGAACAATTAAAGGAATTAAGTGAAGATATTCGATCGTTTTTAATAGAGAAATTATCTGTAACGGGTGGTCATATTGGACCAAATCTAGGCGTTGTCGAATTGACAATTGCACTTCATAAATCGTTCAACAGTCCAGAAGATAAATTTCTTTGGGATGTTGGGCATCAAGCATATGTGCATAAAATCTTAACAGGACGAGCAGATCAATTTGATACGCTACGTCAATTTAAAGGGCTTTGTGGCTTTCCAAAAAGAATCGAAAGTGAACATGATGTGTGGGAGGCAGGGCATAGCTCCACCTCTCTTTCTGCTGCAATGGGAATGGCAAAAGCGCGAGATTTACAAAATAAAAAGAATTATGTCGTCCCAATTATTGGAGACGGAGCGCTAACAGGCGGTATGGCATTAGAAGCACTTAATCATATTGGGCATGAAAAAACAGATATGATCGTGATTTTAAATGATAACGAAATGTCTATTGCCCCTAATGTAGGAGCTTTGCATAATGTATTAGGGAAGCTACGTACACATGGTACCTATAATAAAGCAAAAGATGATTTAGAATATTTACTGAAAAAAATTCCTGCGGTTGGTGGGAAACTTGCAGGAACAGCAGAGCGGGTAAAAGATAGTTTAAAATACTTACTTGTATCTGGCGTGTTTTTTGAAGAAATGGGCTTCACTTATTTAGGTCCGATTGATGGACATAGTTTCGAAGCGCTAGAAGAAAATTTAAAAAATGCCAAGAAAATGAAAGGTCCTGTTCTTCTTCATGTTATTACGAAAAAAGGAAAAGGATATAAACCCGCTGAACAAGATAAAATTGGTACTTGGCACGGGACTGGTCCATATAAGATGGAAACAGGCGATTTAATCAAATCTTCTTCGAAGGCACCATCTTGGAGCGGTTTAATCGCAGAAACAGCAAGAAGACTTGCGCGTACAGATAAACGTATCGTTGCAATTACACCTGCTATGCCTGTCGGATCCAAATTGGAAGGTTTTGCTTCCGAGTTCCCAGATCGAATGTTTGACGTTGGGATTGCAGAACAACATGCAACGACGATGGCAGCTGGAATGGCAGCAGATGGGATGAAACCATTTTTAGTCATTTACTCGACGTTTCTACAAAGAGCATATGATCAAGTGCTTCATGATATTTGTCGTCAAAACTTGAATGTAGTAATTGGTATTGACCGTTCTGGTTTGGTTGGAGCAGATGGTGAAACGCACCAAGGAGTATACGATATTTCCTTTTTACGCCATATGCCAAATATGGTCATCATGATGCCAAAGGATGAAAACGAAGGACAACATATGGTGAATACGGCATTTGATTATTCAGATGGTCCAATTGCCATTCGTTACCCAAGAGGAAACGGTTTAGGTGTGCCGATGGATGAGAACTTAAAAACCATTCCTATTGGTTCATGGGAAGTTTTAAAGGAAGGTACTCAAGCAGTCATTTTAACGTTTGGTACGACGATTCCAATGGCGATGAATGCAGCCGAACAATTGGCTGAAGCGAATATTTCAGTCGAAGTTGTGAATGCCCGTTTTATCAAGCCGCTAGATGAAGAAATGTTAGAGAGCTTGCATGCACGCAATATTCCGATCATTACTGTGGAAGAGAGCGCGCTTCAAGGTGGTTTCGGAAGTGCAGTTTTAGAGTTTTTCAATGAAAAACAGTTACAAGCGAATGTAAAACGAATTGGAATTCCAGACGTATTTATCGAACATGGTGAAGTGAATCAACTATTAGAGGAAATTCATATTACGACAGATGATATCGTAAAGTTAGTGAGTACTTCCGTAACTGAAGGTTCAAGGTATATTTCATCATGACAAAAGTGCCGAAAGAGCGTGTAGATATATTATTAGTGGAACAAGGTTTATTTGAAACGAGAGAAAAAGCAAAACGTGCGATTATGGCAGGGCTTATATATAACAAAGAAGAACGAGTTGACAAACCAGGTGAAAAAATTGGAATCGATGCTGTTCTAACAGTTAAAGGTCAAGTATTGAAATATGTAAGTAGAGGTGGCCTAAAGCTAGAAAAAGCATTAGAACAATTCGATCTTACAGTTCAAGACAAAATTATGTTAGATATCGGTTCCTCTACTGGTGGATTTACAGATTGTGGATTACAAAATGGTGTCAAGCATGCATACGCGCTCGATGTTGGAAGCAATCAATTAGCATGGAAAATTCGTCAAKATCCACGTGTGACGGTCATGGAGAAAACGAATTTCAGGTATTCGACTCCTGCTGATTTTACGGAAGGTCTTCCAACGTTTGCGTCGATCGATGTATCATTTATTTCGTTAAAACTAATTTTTCCGACATTAAAAACTATTTTAGTTCCAAACGGTGATGTTATTGCATTAGTAAAACCACAGTTTGAAGCAGGAAAAGATCGTGTTGGGAAAAAAGGTATTGTAAGAGATCCAGCGGTACATATAGATGTATTAAATGATATTGCTAATTTTGCGGAAAGTACGCATTTCCAATTGATAAATGCATCGTACTCGCCGATCACTGGTGGGGAAGGCAATATCGAGTTTCTGTTTCATCTGAAAAGTGTAAACGAGGGACAAGTGATCCCTCATGATATAGATTTGACAAAACTCGTCAGTGTTGCACATAATTCCTTCAAATAATTCGCGACTCTCCAAAAGAGTCGCGTTTTTTCTTGTGACTTTTAAGTGGAAATGCTACCCTATAAAATAAAGGGTATAAATATACAATGGGGTGACTTAGATGAATAAAGGACAAAGGCATATACGGATTCGTGATATTATTGCCAATAACGAAATAGAGACACAAGACGATTTAGTCGATTTTTTGAAAAATACAGGATATAACGTGACACAGGCGACTGTTTCAAGAGATATAAAAGAATTACATTTAGTGAAAGTTCCTTTACCAAATGGTAGCTATAAATACAGTCTCCCAGCAGACCAACGATTTAATCCAACCCAAAAATTACGTCGTGCATTAACAGATGCATTTGTAAGTATCGATGGAGCAAGCCATTTCTTAGTTATGAAAACCTTACCTGGTAATGCACACGCAATCGGTTCACTTATCGATTATTTAGATTGGACCGAAATACTAGGAACGATTTGCGGAGATGATACTTGTTTAATCTTATGTCGAGAAGAAGCAGATAGTGAAATCGTCAAGAGCAGACTCTTAGAAATGCTTTAACTTGAATCTGCAAAAATCACTGCAGATTCAAGTTAAGCCTCCGGCGGATGTCACAGATTTTGAAAGAAGTTAATTGCGTTTGCGCAATTCAAAATCTGGACGCAATTACACCGAGGCGCAATTGATAATAAGGGGTGAGGACTGTTGTTAAAGGAAATAACCATTAAAAATTTTGCGATCATAGATGAACTCACGGTTAGTTTTGAAGAAGGACTAACCGTATTAACTGGGGAAACAGGGGCAGGTAAATCGATTATTATCGATGCCGTTCATTTATTGTGCGGTGGTAGAGGGTCTCAAGAATTTATTCGTCATGGAGCAAAAAAGGCAGAGCTCGAAGGATTATTTATCATTTCTAATCCTAAACATGCTGTGTTTAAAAAGATGATGGATGTTGGGATCGACATAGACGAAGAATCCATTATTTTAAGAAGAGATATTAATGATTCGGGTAAAAGTGTTTGTCGAGTGAATGGAAAACTTGTCACGATAGGTATTTTAAGAGAGATTGGCGCATCGTTAATCGATATTCATGGTCAACATGAAAGCCAAGAATTAATGGATGACAAAGCGCATATCCATCTGTTAGACCAATTTGCTGGCGAAGATTTAAAACTCGTAAAAGATTCGTATAAAGAACTTTTTTCTCAATATAAAAAATGGAAAAAAGAGCTTGCAACTTTAACGGAAAATGAACAACAAATCGCTCATAAAATCGATTTATATACATTTCAAGTAGACGAAATTGAAGAGGCGGGTTTAGTCAACGGGGAAGAAGAACAGCTACAAGAAGAAAAAAAGAAGCTACAAAACTTCCATAAAATGTTTGATAAAATGAGCAGTGCATATCAAGCAATATTAGATGAATCTAAAGGGTTAGACTACATCGGGACGGCCATGGCTGACTTACAAGATATAGCAGAAGTAGATAAAAACATGCATGATTTAAGCGAGAACGTATCAACTGCATTTTATATGTTACAAGATGCTGCATACCAATTAAAAAATGAATTAGATGAAATGGAATATGATAGCAACCAATTACAGATTGTAGAAGATCGACTTGCTTTGATCCAAACATTGAAAAGAAAATATGGTACTTCTATAGAAGAAATTTTGGAATATAAGGAACAAATCGCCCGTAGCCTTGGACAACTTGTAAATAGAGATGAACAAATCCAAAAAACGGCTGAAAAAATAAATCAAATCGAAAAAGATTTAGAATTGGAAACAACCGATTTAACACATAAACGAAAAGTGGCAGCTAAACAATTAAGTAAAGCAATTATGGATCAATTGCAAGAGCTTTATATGGAAAAGGCTACATTCTCAGTCATGTTTTATGATTCAATGAAACAAGTGTATAATGAAAATGGGCTAGACGAACTTTCTTTTTATATTTCCACCAATGTAGGAGAACCACTAAAAGCATTAACGAAAATTGCTTCAGGTGGTGAGCTTTCTCGAATGATGCTTGCTCTAAAGAGTATTTTTTCCAAGCATCAAGGTATTACATCCATCATATTTGATGAAGTCGATACAGGAGTAAGCGGAAGAGTAGCCCAAGCAATCGCTGAAAAAATCGCTGGAATTGCAACGAATTCGCAAGTATTATGTATTTCTCATTTACCGCAAGTCGCGGCAATGGCAGACCAACATTTAATGATTAAAAAAGAAGTTAACGGCAATCGAACATACACAGTACTTGAAGAGATAGTGGGTGATAAGCGTGCGGAGGAACTTAGCCGTATGATGTCCGGTGCCGAAATTACAAGCACAACCTTACAACATTCAAAAGAACTGTTGAAACTGGCAAAAGATCGAAAAAAAATATTACGAAAAGTGTGAAGACCTACTTAAAGGGTCTTCATTTTTTCGTCTAGTTCCAGCGCCTTGCCCCGACAGGCAAATGGGAAAAAGCTGTGGTGGCTGAGGAGCTGCCTCCTCGCTTTTCCCCATTTGCCTGTCGGGGCAGTGACACGCGCTTGCACATTTGTTTTTTATCAATTATTTACCTCACATAGAGTTCCTTCTGCGGGACATAGTATTTGTATAGGAGGTGAAATATGAAAAAAACCTATCGTAAATGGTCGCTAATGCCAATGCTTTTCTTTACATTATTTTTTGCGAGCAACTCTACTTTTGCAGCCGGACTTTCCGTCGTCCCACTTGGTCAATCCATACAAATTGATCTTCAATACGGCGCTGTATTCCTCAGTCATGATGTTATGCTAACAGACGAAGAATGGTTGCGTGCTGGTGATTCCATTCACCAAATTAACGACCAAACGATAACGAATGTAGAAGAAGTAAAAACGCACGTAAAAGATAAAGAACAAATTACTATTCAGTATGAGCACAATAAAAAAATGCATACAAAAGAAATTACTTCTGAACAAACATTAAAGCTGCTTCCTTTTTTACGGGATGCTACAGAAGGAATTGGCACATTAACTTATTTTGACCCTGCTACGAAGGAATTTGGAGCACTTGGTCATCAAATTGTCGACCATACGACAGGAGTAACTCCCAAATTTTCGGAAGGATCTATTTATTTGTCTTCCATTGAGCAAATAAAGAAAAGTATTCCAGGACAACCTGGATATAAAATTACTTCTCATGACGCAAATACTTCGCCAATAGGCGGTGTAGATGAAAATAATGTTTATGGCATATTTGGCAAGTTAGAGGATAACGCTTTAGAGAATATACCGTTGCAACAAGTTGAAATTGCAAATGTAGAAACGATAATGCCAGGTGAAGCAATTATGCGAACATCTATCGACGGTGAAAAAGTACAAGACTTTACGATAAATATTTCTTCGGTCGATGGAAATCTTTTTCAGTTCACTGTAACGGATAAATCGCTCATCCAAAAAACAGGTGGAATTTTACAAGGTATGAGTGGAAGTCCGATCATTCAAAAAGATAAACTAATCGGTGTGGTTACACATATGTACGTGGACAAACCTAAAAATGGTGCGGCACTTGCAATCACCGAAATGATGAAAAAAAATCCATGAAAATGATCATGCAGGGTAGACCGAATTTGGGTCTACCCTTTTTCACTGAGTACCGGTACAATGAATATATAGAAAAATTCGACAAAATGTCGAAATGATGATTTAATTGGTGAAAAAGGTAGAAACTGTAATAGAAAAGGCTTATTTTTAGCAAAAATAAAGGAAGTAATCTAAAAATAGCGAATAATACCTTAGTCAAAAAATACAAAGGTGGATGAGTATGATGGAAAAAATTACAATTGCAATCGTAGACGACAATAAAGACTTAATAAGGACTATGGGAACCTATTTTGATCAACATCCAGAAATAGAAGTTATCGGAACGGCTAGTAACGGGAAACTTTGTCTGGAATTATTAGAAACAAAAAAACCAGATGTCCTTTTACTAGATATTATTATGCCACATCTTGATGGAATTGCAGTGCTCGATTCCTTGCAAAAAAACAATCAATTGAACGGTATTCAAATTATTATGCTAACTGCTTTTGGTCAAGAAGACGTAATGAAACAAGCGGTCGATTTAGGCGCATCTTATTTTATGTTAAAGCCGTTTGAATTTGATCGTCTCGTTACACAAATAAAGCAAGTAGCCGGCAAAAAAGAATTTACTCAAGACATTCCTACTAAGTCAAGTCCAGAAAAGGAAGCTGCACAAAGTAAACGGATGATTGATCACACGATTACAAATGTCATTAAAGAAATTGGTGTGCCTGCACATATCAAAGGATATTCATATTTGCGAGAAGCAATCCAAATGGTTTATACAGATGTGGAGCTACTTGGATCTATCACCAAAGTATTATATCCAGAAATCGCTAAAAAATTTCAAACGACACCATCTCGTGTAGAGCGTGCAATTCGCCATGCAATCGAAGTCGCATGGAACAGAGGAAACTACGAAACTATTTCGAAAATGTTTGGCTATACAGTTCATCATTTAAAGTCAAAACCTACGAACTCAGAATTCATCGCGATGATTGCAGATAAAATTCGTATGGAGAACATGGCTAGCTAAACATTACTATTACAGGACTTATTAATATTATCCAAAGCCAACGAATAAGTCGATTCGCTGGTTTTTTTTTGCTTTACAAATTATTAAATCTATGGCAAATGGCTTATTTTCACTAACTTACATAGAAATGGGCTTATTACTTGGAGCTTAGTTTAAGGAAACTGCGTGGTAGTGAGGCGAATAAAGTGTCCGCTGTGATTTTTGCTACAGCCGTACGCTTTCCGCCGGGTGAGCGATGAGCCATCCCCGCCGCCCTTAGGCGTACGTTGGGATGTCTCATTAGCCCACTCATCCGGCAGGAGTCGACGCCTGTAGCGAAAATCAATGGAAATTGCTTACTTATCAGTGTCCGAAATTAACAATAAATGGTTGAACGAGACAATCTCGCCTTGGAACACGACAAACTAGTCGAGTAGATGCCGGAAAGGCGTGTTCGACGGGCTTTAAGACATATAATTCATATAATATGTCGGAATTATAGTTGTCTCACATCGAGTACACTTGCCATTTTGAGAATTGGTTGCTCACAGTCATCGGTTGGTTGCCCTAAGCCATTTACTGGATGCATGCGATGGGGAAAATAGGTAAAGTTTTGTTTTTTCAACTGGTCTGCACTGATAAGTATGCAGATTCTATTAATTTTCACTTCTCCCAGGGGAAGTCGTCCTCCCGGCAGTGAAAATCTTAGCGGTTAATAAGATGCGCTATCCCAATAATACGTCTCAATCCTAGTAAACTTGCCATTTGGAGAATTGGTTGTTCTCACGAGTAATTTGGTTGCTCTCGTGCTGATTTAGTTGCTTTCGTAGTAGAACTAGTTGCTCTCAGTGATTGGTTGGTTGCCCTAAGCCATTTATTGGATGAATCCAATGGAAAAACTGGTTGAAATTTTGTTTTTTTAATGGGATGGTATTGATAATTGGGCAATTTCCATTGATTTTCGCTGCAGGCGGCGACTCCAGTGGGATCAAGTGAGTAAGATGAGACTTCATAACGTACGCGCAAGCGGCGGTGAAGGCTCATCACTCACCCCACGGAAAGCGTCCGTCCTGCAGCGAAAATCAGGTCACTATTCAACTCACTACGTCGCAGTTTCCCTATATTGTAAAGTTCCAAAGGACTGCCTTATATTTAGATCTATTTCTAGGAACGGAACAAAAGTTATATAGAAAAGGGAAAATATGACCTTTCGATCTAATATGTGCAGAAAAAACCAACCAAACGACTGTATTTAACAGTAAACTTTCATTGTTTGTTGGCGAAGTTAGGTATTAATACGGAAATTCAACAACGCTTTTAGATTTTTTGTCCGTTAATCGTTAATAGACGTATAATAATGTAGAAGAGGGAGTGTGCTACTTGATAATTATAGAAAAAAATGACGAAATAACATTATCAGAAGAGAAGGGACGGGTGTTCATTGCAATAACTAGTAGTGGATACAACTTGAAAAAGTTTGAGGAATTGACACGCAAGCACACACGCCTAAAAGTATCTGATTTTTTGGCGTTGAAAAAGGCGTTAGACGATAAATCACATCACCCAATTGAAATAGGCAGTTGGATAGATAGTATGCAGTTAGAAATAAGTGAAGATAAAATGGAAGCCTTCCTTACGATTTATGAATCACAAACTTACATCCAAGAAAATTTAGCGGAAATTCATACAAACATTCAAAAGTTATTAGAAGAACAACGTATTACTTATGGACATAAACCAATCGATTTACTATCTGTAAAAACAGGGAAAACATACATAGTTGCAAAAGGATTGACGTCTCAAAAAGGAGAGGATGCAAAAGTAATCTATTTAGACCAAGCGGAAAAGAAACCGGTCATTAAAGAGGATGGCAACACCGACTTTTTTGACATGAATTTTATCGTTGAAATAAAAGAAGGATCGTGGCTGGGAGAAAAAACACCACCCCAAAAGGGAATAGACGGGATAAATATATTTGGGGAAACTGTACCTGCTGAGTTAGGTGAGGATACAACATTAAAATATGATACAAAAAGTGCATATGAAGTGGAAGAAGAGGGAAAAACAGTGCTTCGTTCCAAAACAAAAGGGATTATTGGAGAAGTGAATGGAGTGTTATCAGTTCAAAAGCATCTTGTTATAGATGGAGACGTTGGACTAGAGACGGGAAATTTAACATTTGATGGCTCGATTCTTGTAAAAGGTACGGTTATGGCAGGATATTCAGTTATCGCATCCGGGGACGTTTCGATTGAAGGAAAAGAAGGCGTGCATGCCGCGAAGTTGATAAAATCAGTAGAAGGCGATGTATTTATCAAAGGTGGCATTTTTGGTCGTGATGAAACAACTGTCGAAGCATACAAAAATATTTATGTAAAACATGCAAACGCATGTACTTTAGAAGCAAAAGAGAATATTCACATAGGATATTATACGCTCGGTTCTACCATTGCAGCCAATCAAATAGTGCTAGATGAACGAAAAGGAAAAGTTATTGGTGGTAAAACGATAGCGATACATTCTATTACTACTGCATATTCTGGTAATAGCATGGAAAGAAAAACGGAACTAATCGTCCAAGGTATTGATCGAAAAATACTAGCGGAGAACGCAAAAAGGAAAGCGGAAGAAATGATGAAGCTCCAAGAGGAGTTGTCCAAACTGAACGTGCAAATTAGCCAATTCAACCAACTAAAAACAGCAATGACGGTCCAACAAATAGCCTTATTTGAACAAACAAAACAAAAATATAACCAATTGGGACTGAAAATAAAAGAAATAGATACAGAAATCAAGCGAATATTAATAACACTACGCCAACCAAATAATCATTATATTCAAATTACAAAAGAAGCAAATGCTGGGACGATTATTCAAATTGGCCATAAATCTTCTGTGTTATCCAGTCCAACCAGTGGGAAATTTAAAATAGAAAATGGGGAGTTAAATGTCTAGAATACCCGTATACGCGCACCGTGGAGCTCCGAATAGGGCTGTCGAAAATTCTATGAAGGCTTTCAAGCGGGCAGTTATGCTAGGAGTAGATGGAATAGAAATAGATTTACAGCTGTCTGCGGACGGTGTTGCTTTCGTGACGCATGATATTGATTTTTTTAGATTGGCCGGTAATAGTCGACGCATTACAGATATGACATCGGATGAAATTTTGCAATTGAAATTAGGAAGTCCATTTTATCGGAAGTTTTTATATAGTCGGGTGATGACATTCGATCAGTTTATACAGGTAGTAGCCCCTTCTGGTATAAAATTGAATATTGAACTGAAGGAATCATTCTTAGGAAAAATTGAAAAAATTATTGAAGTTGTTGAAAAAACAAAAGGTATAGAAGACGTCCATTTTTCTTCGTTTGAATTTAGTATATTGCAAACGATTCATACGATGGGATTGAATGCAAAAACAGCTTTCATCGGGAAAAAAAATACCGATTGGGATTATATTTTATCGATTAGAAAATGGGAGGCAATCCATTTAAATAAAAAATTTTATGATTCCGAACTCATGCACAAAATTTGGAGTGAGGGATTTCCGATTCGTTTTTACAATGTTAAAGGAAATGAAAAATACATCGTTCATCCACATGAATCGGTTATTGGATGGATTTCGGACTATCCAGAAAAGATTATACAGCGACAAAAAAGGAATCTGACTTAAAAAGTCAAGATTCCTTTTTCTTTTGAAATCGTGGAGCTACTTTTCCGTTTTTTCGATCCCTGTTCAATAAAAATCCGGCGAAAAAGCCTAACCCTAAAACAGTGAAAATAATTCCGCTTATAAACTGGATGGCCAAGCCTCCAATAGGAAGAATCTGCAATCCGAAAAACGTATCTCTTATTAATTTAATCCCAAACGCCGCTAAAATTCCAGGAATTAATAACACGATTAAAGCCGCTAAACGACCCATTTTCTTCACTCCTGTTCTTACATTTTTAATTTTACATGCAAGAATATGATTGTCAATGAAAGAAACTTACGTTATGATAAATGGGAAGTGCAATAAGTTGCGAAAGTGAAAACGGGGGTGTGCATATTTTTGCAAAACATACTTATTGTTGGTGCAGGTAACGGTGGATATGCACTTCTGAAATTGATTGAACAGGCTGATTACTTACAAGTGACAGCAATTGTGGATGTCAACGAAGAAGCTCCTGGAATAATTTACGCAAAAGAGAAGCAAATTCCTACTTTTTCAGATTGGAAACCTCTTTTAAGCGGAAATATTCAAATCATTATTGATGTAACAGGGCAGAAAGCGGTGTTTCAAGAACTACTTGCAAATAGACCCGCTACAGCAGTTGTTATACCAGGTGAGATTGCCAACTTAATCGTTACGTTATTGGAAGAAAAAAATGATTATATTCAAATCATTGATCGCAAAAAAATGATGCAAGAACTTATTTTTAATTCTATTGAAGAAGGCATGATTGGTATTGATAGCCGAGAAATCGTCAATTTTTTCAACAAAAGTGCGGAAAGAATGACGGGAATGCCAGTAGAACAAGCAATTGGTAAGCATGTGCATGAAGTAATCAGTTTAAGTGAATTACCGAGAATATTCAAAATTGGCCATGTCGAACTAAACAAGGAACTCACTCTTGAAAGCGGTACCAAAATTGTTACGTCAAGGTATCCGATGATCAATGAGGAAGGAAAAAAAGTTGGCGCATTTGCAGTATTTAAGGATATCACGGAAGTACTTCGACTTGCAGAAGAAATTACAAATTTAACAGAAATACAAAAAATGTTAGAAGCGATTATACATTCGAGTGATGATGCTATTTCCGTAGTAGATGAAGAAGGAAAAGGGATCCTTATTAACCCGGCATATACTCGAATTACTGGTTTCAGCGAAGAAGAAGTGATCGGCAGACCTGCAACTGCGGATATTTCTGAAGGGGAAAGTATCCACTTAAAAGTGTTGCAAACGAAAAAGCCAATACGTGGGGTAAATCTTCGAGTTGGAAAACAGAAAAAAGAAGTGATTGTAAATGTCGCTCCAATTATTGTGAATAGTGAGTTAAAAGGGAGTGTCGGGGTTATTCATGACATGACCGAGATGCGCGGACTTATGAAAGAACTGGATCGCGCTAAAACACTTATTCGTACATTGGAGCTATCCTATTCACTAAAAGATATTTCGGGAACATCCAAACAGATTATTTTCGCAATGGATCAAGCAAGGCTAGCAGCAAGTGTACCTGTTACCGTCCTCTTAAGGGGAGAGGTTGGTTCGGGGAAGGACCTATTTGCGCATGCGATTCATAGCGAAAGCGATCGTGCGTTCCATCCATTTATCCGCATTAACTGTAGCTCAATGGAAGAGCATTTATTGGAAAGAGAATTATTCGGCTTGGAAGAGAGTGGCTTAAGTCAAGCAGGATTATTTGAGAGTGCTACTAATGGTACTATTTTCTTGGACGAAGTTGGGGAACTTACGAAAAAGACACAAGCAAAATTGCTTAGCGTTCTTCGAGAAAATGTCATTATTCGAGTTGGGGGAACTACATCTATTCCTGTAGATGTACGAATCATTGCATCAAGTAGTATAAATTTAGAAAAAGCAATGCGTGAAGGCACATTTCGTGAAGATTTTTATTTCCAATTAAATCGAATGCCTATTCATATTCCAGCATTAAGAGAGCGAAAAGTAGATATTCCACTTATAGCGGAACATTTACTTGTAAAGCTTAACCAAGAATTTGGTCGAAATGTGGAAGGGTTCACAGAGGAAGCGATGGAAAGTTTACTTGACTATGATTGGCCTGGAAATGTTCGCGAACTAGAAAATGTTATCAGTCGTTCGATGATTTTCTTACAGCCGAATGATCGATTTGTAGAAGAACATCATATACCAAAATCGATGCTCGTTTTAGCGAATAATGAAGAGGACTTCGAGTCAAACGGCACGCTAGCCGAACAGATGGATGAGATGGAGAAGAAAGTATTAGAACGTGCGTTAAGATCTTGTGGCGGCAATAAATCGCAAACGGCAAAAAAGCTGCAAATTTCCTTGCGCACCTTATATTACAAATTAGAAAAATACAATTTAGTTTAAAATGGGAGTTATGTTCAAGCAACAAGGGGTATTTATAATATAAAGCAAAACATTTAACTACTGGGAGGAATTACACATGGATATTTTCAAATATATGGAGACTTACGATTATGAGCAATTAATTTTTTGCCAAGACAAAACATCAGGATTGAAAGCGATTATTGCAATTCACGACACGACACTTGGACCAGCACTTGGTGGAACTCGAATGTGGAATTATGCGTCAGAAGAAGAGGCAATTGAAGATGCATTACGCTTAGCAAAAGGGATGACTTACAAAAATGCTGCTGCTGGACTTAATCTTGGCGGCGGTAAAACAGTTATTATCGGAGATCCATTGAAAGACAAAAATGAAGAAATGTTCCGTGCATTTGGTCGTTTCATCCAAGGATTAAATGGTCGTTATATTACGGCAGAGGATGTTGGTACTACTGTAGCGGATATGGACATTATTCATGAAGAAACGAATTATGTAACGGGTATTTCGGAAGCATTCGGTTCCTCTGGTAATCCATCACCAGTAACTGCTTATGGTGTATATGTAGGAATGAAAGCTGCTGCTAAAGAAGCTTTTGGTTCAGATTCTTTAGAAGGTAAAACAGTTGCAGTGCAAGGTGTAGGAAACGTTGCTTATACATTATGCGATTATTTACACAAGGAAGGTGCAAAACTGATTGTAGCAGATATTAACCAAACTTCAGTTGACCGTGCAGTAAATGCATTCGGAGCAGTACAAGTAGGTGTAGATGAAATTTATTCACAAGATGCGGATATTTTCGCACCGTGTGCACTTGGTGCAATAATTAATGACAACACAATTCCACAACTAAAAGTGAAAGTAATTGCAGGTTCTGCTAATAACCAACTAAAAGACACAAAACATGGGGATATTATCCATGAAATGGGCATTGCATATGCGCCAGACTATGTGATTAATTCAGGTGGCGTTATTAACGTGGCAGACGAGTTATACGGCTATAATCACGATCGTGCAATGAAACGAGTTTCTGGAATATATGATACAATTGAAAAGATTTTCGCTATTTCTAAAAGAGATGAAATCCCAACGTACGTTGCAGCAGACCGACTTGCGGAAGAGCGCATTGAACGCATAGGGAAATCTCGTAGCCAGTTTTTACAAAATGGCAAACATATTATTACAAATCGATAATATAAGATAGACAAAACGAAAGCAAAATAATAGAAAACAAATGATGGGCCGACTTTGAAAAAAGCGGCCTTCATTGGTTCTGTTTAGTATTAAGGAGGCTAATTCGTTGGCAAAAGAATATGATGTAGTCATTATCGGTGGTGGAACAGGCGGGTATGTCGCTGCTATTCGATCGGCTCAATTAGGATTGAAAACAGCAATCGTAGAAAAAGGCAATCTTGGAGGTACATGCTTACATAGAGGATGTATTCCGAGTAAAGCATTGCTTCGTAGCGCAGAAGTATATGCAACTACAAAAAACCATGCCGCTGACTTTGGGGTAAATACTTCTGAAGTGACACTTGATTTTAGTCGTGTGCAAGCACGTAAAGAATCCATTGTTAGCCAGTTGCATAAAGGTGTACAAGGGCTTATGAAAAAAGGTAAAATTGATGTGTATGAAGGCACAGGAAGAATGCTTGGTCCATCCATCTTTTCGCCATCTCCAGGTGGAACAATTTCAGTTGAGATGAATAATGGTGATGAAAACGAAATGCTTATTCCGAAAAATGTGGTCATTGCAACTGGTTCAAGACCTCGTACTATACCAGGGCTTACAATAGACGGAACATTTGTCATGAGTTCAGATGAAGCATTGGCAATGACAGAACTACCAAAATCAATACTGATTGTTGGTGGTGGTGTTATTGGTATTGAATGGGCTTCCATGTTAAATGACTTCGGAGTAGAAGTGACGGTTATTGAGTATGCGGATCGTATCATCCCAACGGAAGATAAAGATATCTCAAAAGAAATGCAAAAACTACTTGCTAAAAAAGGAATTACCTTTGCAACAAGTGCAAAAGTACTTTCAGAAACATTAGAAACAACGGACAATCAAGTGACTATTTCGGCAGAACTAAATGGAGAAAAGAAAACATTTACTGCAGAAAAAATGCTGGTATCTGTAGGCCGTCAAGCAAATGTAGAAGGTATTGGTATCGAAAATACAGATATCGTAGTGGATAAAGGATTTATTCAAGTAACTGAAACATTCCAAACAAAAGAATCTCATATATATGCAATTGGTGATGTAATTGGAGGGCTTCAACTAGCACATGTAGCCAGTCATGAAGGAATTACTGCAATCGAGCACATGGCTGGAAACGAAATTTCACCAATTGACTATAAACTAGTTTCTCGTTGTATTTATTCAAGTCCTGAAAGCTCTAGTGTCGGTATTACAGAACAACAAGCAAAAGAGCAAGGATTTGATGTGAAGATCGGAAAATTTTCTTTTAAAGCTATTGGGAAAGCACTAGTTTACGGTGAGTCGGATGGCTTTGTGAAAATTGTTGCGGATAAGAAAACGAATGATATTTTAGGTGTTCATATGATAGGTCCGCATGTAACGGATATGATCTCAGAAGCAGGTCTTGCTATGGTTCTTGATGCAACTCCTTGGGAAATCGCACATACAATTCACCCGCACCCTACACTTAGTGAAGTAATGGGTGAAGCAGCGCTAGCTGTAGATGGTAAAGCTATTCATATGTAAAAAGGAGGAGTTCTACATGACAACAAATCGTCACGCAGAATTAGGGTTAACAAATGAAGATGTGTTGAAAATGTTTGAAACGATGCTAATGGCACGTCGTATTGACGAACGTATGTGGTTATTAAACCGCGCTGGGAAAATTCCTTTTGTTATTTCTTGTCAAGGACAAGAAGCAGCTCAAGTAGGCGCAGCGTTTGCACTTGATAATACGAAAGATTATATCGCACCTTATTACCGTGATATGGGCGTTGTTTTACATTTCGGTATGACCGCAAAAGATTTGATGTTATCTGCTTTTGCAAAAGCGGAAGATCCAAACTCTGGCGGTCGTCAAATGCCTGGTCATTTTGGACAAAAGAAAAATAGAATCTTAACTGGATCCTCACCGGTTACGACTCAATTACCACATGCTGTGGGAGTAGCATTAGCTGCGAAAATTGAGAAAAAAGATTTTATTACCTTTGTAACTTTAGGGGAAGGTTCGTCTAACCAAGGGGATTTCCACGAAGGATTAAACTTTGCAGGTGTTCACCAATTACCATGTATCACAATGGTTGAAAATAATAACTATGCAATTTCTGTACCCTTCGACCGTCAAGTGGCAAGTACAACCGTTGCGGAGCGTGGGTCTAGTTATGGTATGCCTGGTGTGAGAGTTGATGGAAAAGATCCGATTGCTGTCTATAAAGTAGTAAAAGAAGCAGCAGATCGTGCTCGTAACGGGGAAGGTCCAAGTTTAATCGAAGCGGTCACTTACCGTCTAACTGCTCACTCTTCGGATGATGATGATCGTCAATACCGTACGGCAGAAGATATTGCGGAAGGAAAAGCACTGGATCCACTTATTACGTTCGCAAAATATTTGCGAGATCATGATATTTTAACAACGGACTTAGAAAAAGAAATTAACGACCGTATTATGAAGGAAGTAAATGAAGCAACGGATTATGCTGAAAATGCACCATATGCAGCTCCAGAAGATGCATTGAAGCACGTATATGCAGAAAAAGATGGGGGGAACGCATAATGGCAATCATGTCTTATATCGATGCAATCACACTTGCAATGAAAGAAGAAATGACTCGCGATGAGCGCGTATTCGTTCTTGGAGAAGACGTAGGTCGAAAAGGCGGTGTATTCAAAGCAACGAATGGTCTGTATGATGAGTTCGGTGAATACCGCGTTTTAGACACACCTCTTGCTGAATCTGCCATTGCTGGTGTAGGAATTGGTGCTGCTATGTACGGGCTTCGTCCAATAGCGGAAATGCAGTTTGCGGATTTCATCATGCCTGCAGTGAACCAGATTATTTCTGAAGCGGCTCGTATTCGTTACCGTTCCAATAATGACTGGACGTGTCCGATTGTTATTCGTGCCCCGTTCGGCGGCGGTATCCATGGTGCGCTTTATCACTCCCAATCCGTGGAGGCAATATTTGCCAACCAACCAGGATTGAAAATTGTCATTCCTTCGACTCCTTATGACGCTAAAGGATTGTTAAAAGCGGCAATTCGCGATGAAGATCCTGTTATGTTCTTTGAGCATAAACGTGCATATCGTCTTATTAAAGGCGAAGTTCCGGAAGAGGATTATACAATCGAAATCGGGAAAGCAGATGTAAAACGTGAAGGTGATGACATTACAGTTATTACGTATGGTCTTGCAGTTCACTTTGCCCTGCAAGCGGCAGAACGTTTAGAAAAAGATGGAATTTCTGCGCATATCCTTGATTTACGAACAATTTATCCATTAGATAAAGAAGCAATTATAGAAGCCGCTTCGAAAACAGGTAAAGTTCTTCTAGTAACAGAAGATAACAAAGAGGGCAGTATTATTAGTGAAGTAGCGGCAATCATTGCAGAAAACTGCTTATTTGATCTAGATGCACCGATTATGCGTCTTGCTGGACCAGATGTTCCTGCTATGCCGTATGCGCCAACGATGGAAAAATTCTTTATGATCAATCCAGATAAAGTCGAAAAAGCGATGCGCGAACTAGCGGAATATTAAGGAGGAACTTACATGGCTTTAGAACATATCAAAATGCCTCAACTCGGTGAAAGTGTGACAGAAGGAACGATTGAAAAATGGTTAGTAAAACCAGGCGATCATGTCAATAAATACGACGCTCTAGCAGAAGTAAACACGGACAAAGTAACCGCTGAAGTACCTTCTTCCTTTACAGGTGTTATTAAAGAGCTAATCGCAAACGAAGGAGATACATTTGCGGTTGGAGAAGTCGTTTGTACGATCGAAACAGAAGGTGGAGCTACCGAAGAAGTAGTGGAAGCTGCTCCAGAACAACCAACTGCTGAAACAGTCAAGCCAGCAGAAGTCCAAAAACATACTACACCCGTCAACCGTGAAAAAGGGGCAAAAGCTCGTTACTCTCCAGCAGTGCTGAAGCTATCACAAGAACACGGAATTGACCTAACGTTAGTAAATGGAACTGGCAATGAGGGACGAATTACACGCAAAGATCTATTGAAAATTATTGAAAGTGGAGAAATCCCAGTAGCTACACAAGCAGAACCGAAAGTGGAGCAAGCACAATCGGCACCACAAGTTCAAGCAACAGCTGCGCCAAAAGCAGCTCCAGTAAACGTAACAGTGGCAGTTGGAGATATCGAAATTCCTGTAACTGGCGTTCGTAAAGCCATCGCTGCAAATATGCTACGTAGTAAACATGAAGCTCCACATGCTTGGACAATGATTGAAGTGGATGTAACAAGCTTGGTGCAGTATCGTGATTCATTAAAAGCAGAGTTCAAAGCAAAAGAAGGCTTCAACTTAACGTATTTCGCATTTTTCGTAAAAGCTGTTTCTCAAGCATTGAAAGAATTCCCAATGATGAATTCGATGTGGGCTGGCGATAAAATCATCCAGAAAAAAGATATTAATATTTCGATTGCGGTTGCGACAGAAGATGCACTTTTCGTTCCAGTCATCAAAAATGCGGACGAAAAAACGATTAAAGGCATTGGTCGTGAAGTAAACGAACTTGCTACAAAAGTTCGTTCTGGTAAGTTAAAATCAGACGAAATGCAAGGTGGTACTTTCACTGTAAACAACACAGGATCATTTGGTTCTGTTCAGTCTATGGGAATTATCAATTACCCACAAGCAGCGATTCTTCAAGTAGAATCCATCGTGAAACGTCCTGTAATTATGGATGGTGGAATGATTGCAGCTCGTGATATGGTAAACCTATGTTTATCACTCGACCATCGTGTACTAGACGGATTAGTTGCTGGTCGTTTCCTAGCACGCGTAAAAGAGATTTTGGAGAATATTACAAAAGAGAATACATCTATTTATTAACAACAAAAGACTCAAAATCGTTTAAAAACGGTTTTGAGTCTTTTTAGGCAGAATAAAGTACTTCTGCAAACTTGGGCATATGTTAATATAATAGTTACAATAAATTAAAAACTCCGAAAGAGAGGTAGATTAGAAAATTGAAGAAGATCCGATTGGGCTTATTCGGTGCGGAAGATTCTATCGAAATAATGGAATCAGTAGTGATGAAATATCCTGAATTTAGCTGCATTTCTATCTCCTACTGGCGTGATGAAGAGATAGTAGAAAAATTAACAAAACAAACGAATGAGGTAGATATGTGGCTTTTTTCTGGACAGATTCCGTATGGATTTGCGAAGAAATGGGCTGGAATTACAAAACCAATGTTCTACGTTCCTTCTTCCGGCTCCAGCTTGTATAAAACGTTGTTGCATATCGCATACAATCAGAAAATACCTTTCGATCAGTTAAGCTTTGATACGTTCCATCCTACTGAACTAGAAAGAGTTTTTAAAGAATCTGAGATAGCTCCTAAGCAAGTGTATTTAAAGCATTATGAAGAGGAGATTCTTACGGATGAAGTAGTAAGCTACCACTATGAACTTTGGAAAACTGGACAGACTTTAGCTGCAGTCACTTGCCTAAAAAATGCTCAATATGAGCTTAACAAGCTTGGCGTACCTGCATTTCGAGTTCTTCCTACTCAAGCTGCCATCGTTTCAACTTTAGCCCTCATACTTCAAACGCATGAAACGATGCATTTTAAGGATACCCAAATTGCCGTACAGATGATTGAATTTGATTCATTTTCTAGTTTAACAAAAGAGACCTTTAGTACGGATGAAATTTATAAAATCGAAATAAAAATGACGGAAAAGCTGCTCGAATATACGAAAAAAATAAACGGTTCTCTTAAATCTGCTGGACCTGGACGCTATGTGATATTTACTACACATGGACTTCTTCAAGAAATGACGAAAGATTTTACTGTAGTTCCTGATTTTGCTATTCTTCAGTTGACCGGTCATGATGCGGTCACTTGCGGTATAGGAATTGGACAAACTGCCTATGAGGCTGAAATCAATGCTGGGACAGCCTTGCTACATGCAAAAGAATTCCACAAAGGATCATCGATGGTAGTCTTTGACGACAAAACTATTGTCGGCCCGCTAGGACAGCCTGAGCAAATTACATATGGATATGCACCGGAGCATCTCCAATTGCTAAGCGAGCAAACGTCGCTTAGTATCGCCACTTTAAGCAAACTCGAATCGATATTAAGAAAAATTGGAAAGACTGAAATAAGTGCGCATGATCTAGCCCAACAAATGAGTATTATGCCAAGAAGTGCCCGTAGGATTTTGACTGAGTTAGAGTCAAAAGGATTGGCGCAAGTAGTTGGAGAAGAAACTCCTCATCCAAGGGGCAGACCAAGAAAAGTTTTTCAAATAATGTTATGACAAGATCCTTTGGGGTCTTGTCTTTGTTTTTTTTTTTGATTTTAGAAAATTAGGACTTGATTAAAATGTCGTAATTAATATATAATTTTGGTCATAGCCGTAAATGAACCTTAAATGAATAGTAGCTCTAAAAAGTATAAACATAGATTAGGAGGAGAAAAAATATGAAGGCTACTATACTAAGATCTACACTTAGACAATTAATAGAAATGATTGAGGATGACGTAATCTCCTGGAGAAGATATCTACATAAATATCCGGAATTGTCCTTTCAAGAGGAGAAGACGGCTCAGTTCATTTATGAAACACTTCAGACTTTCGGTAATCTAGAAATTACTCGTCCTACTAAGACAAGTGTGATGGCACGATTGATTGGAAATCAACCGGGCAAAGTGCTAGCGATTCGGGCTGATATTGATGCATTGCAAATACAAGAAGAAAATTCTCATTCATTTTCCTCCCAAAATTCAGGCATTATGCACGCTTGTGGCCATGATGGACACACGGCTATCTTACTTGGGACAGCTAAAACACTTGCTTCCATACAAGATCAATTGAAAGGCGAGGTCCGGTTTTTATTTCAGCATGCGGAAGAGTTAGCTCCTGGTGGTGCAGAGGAAATGGTGCAGGCGGGTGTGATGGACGGAGTTGATATGGTCATCGGAGCACATCTTTGGTCTCCGCTAGAAACTGGAAAAATTGGCGTTGCGGCAGGACCTGTAATGGCTTCACCTGATACGTTTACTATCACGATTAATGGACAGGGAGGTCACGCGGGACTTCCACATCAAACGGTCGATGCTATAGCGATTGGGGCACAAGTGGTTAGTAACTTGCAGCATATTGTTTCTCGAAACGTCGATCCGTTAGACGCACTAGTCCTTTCCATTACTAAATTTGCAGGTGGTACTGCTATGAATATTATTACAGGCTCCGTTGAAATTGCGGGGACTGTTCGTCTCTTCAGTCCTGAACTTCGACCAGTAGTCACTGAATTGATGGAACGAGTTATAAAAGGGATAACGGAAGCCCATGGTGCTACTTATCAATTTGAGTATGAGGAAGGTCCAGCTCCAGTCATTAACGATGCAGAGGTAACTCGAATAATCGAAGAAACAGTTTGTGAACTTTATGGAGAAGAAGCTCTAGTTCCGGTGAAACCCAATATGGGTGCGGAAGATTTCTCCGCTTTCCTGCAAAAGGCACCTGGCACATACTTCTTCACAGGGTCAGGTAATAAGGAAAAAGGAACTGATTATCCGCATCATCATCCTCGATTCGACATCGATGAAAACGCTTTATCGAACGGAATAAATATGTTTGTTCATGCAACCTTTAAACTTTTAGACTAATGTGGTTTTGAGGGAAGGTTTGCTTTTGCAGAAGGAGGAGCTTATGGAAGCTAAAACAAAAAAAGAAAAACGATTTTCTTTAAAAATGCCAGATACTTATGTCTTATTATTTGGCATTCTATTACTCGCTGCACTCGCTACTTATCTAGTTCCATCAGGTGAGTTTGAAAGAGATGTAAAAGATGGGTTAACGATGGTAGTGCCCGGTACTTATCATAGTGTTGAGGCTAGTGGAGTTGGGGTGATGGATATTCTCCTTTCTCTACAAAAAGGAATGGTAGAGTCTGGTAGTATCATCTTCCTCGTACTATTTATCGGTGGTTTAATGGAAGTCATCGAATCGACTGGTTCTATTAAAGCGGCAGTAATGAAAGCAATAGATAAAACAAAGGGAAATGAATTTATATTAATTGCAGTTATTACGATTCTATTCGCTTTAGGTGGAGCGATAGGGGCTGTTGCTAACTCGGTCATCGCTTTTGTGTCGATAGGACTCATTGTTTCTAAAGCTTTAAGACTTGATCCAATTATTGCAGTGGCTATCACATTTGGAGCTACTTTCGCAGGGTTTAATGTTGGATTCATCAATCCATATTCAGTAGGGATAGCTCATAAAATTGCAGAACTGCCATTATTCTCGGGTCTACTCTTCCGTGTGATTGTGTTTGTTGTCATTGTTTCGATTACAATTTGGTACACATGGCGATATGCGAAAAAAGTGTTGAAGGATCCTAAAAATAGTATCCTTTCCCATTCGTTTATGGATGAAAATGATCCAAATGATCAAAAAGAGCTTCAAGTGGATTTTACGAAGAAACATAAAATTATTTTGCTATTTGTAGGTCTTGCTTTTGCTTTTATGGTATTTGGCACGATACAGTTCAAATGGACACTTGACCACATGTCTGCCTACTTCTTGGGCATCGCAATTTTGGTTGGTGTTATTGGAAAAATACATTACAATCAGTTTATTGTTCATTTTATGAAGGGTGCCGAAAAGTTACTTTATGGAGCACTCATAGTAGGAGCAGCTCGTGCAATATTAGTCGTGTTAGAACAGGGGCAAGTGTTAGATACAATCGTGTATGCTTTATCTAATTTATTTACCGGTCTATCCCCAATAATGGCTACAATGGCTATGTTTGTTGCTAATACAATCATTAGTATTGTTGTTCCTTCTGGAAGCGGACAAGCTGTACTAATTATGCCAATCATTACGCCCCTTGCAGATATGCTAGGTATTACAAGACAGGTTGCTGTTCAAACCTATTTGTTCGGAGATGGATTTACAAATAGTATAATTCCTACATCAGGACCCTTAATGGCAAGTCTAGCGATCGCAGGAATCCCATATACAAAGTGGTTTAAATGGATGTTTCCCCTTTTCCTAATTTGGATGGTTATTGCTGTCATTACACTAATCATTGGAGTTTCCATCAATTGGGGACCGTTTTAGTAGAATCTATTACTATATTAAAAAAATGTTTGAATGAATTAGTATAGATGTTATGATTTGTTAAGGTAAAAATAATCCTCTTCTATGAATACTTGTTCAGCAAGTATTCTTCAAGAAGGATTTTTTATTTTTACTAAATCTGTCTCTATTTTCAACATTGATATTGGAAGGTTTTTGACAGCATGGGGAGGTAGATTTGAAATAATTACAAAATCGATAAAGAGTTTTCAGATTACATAAAAATTGTAGTGCATTAAAAATTATGCACTATAAAGGAGGAGATATCATTGCTGAAAGATTGGAAACTTCATATTATCGTATTAGTATTTGTCTTGATAGGTGAAGCAATAGGTGTTAAACAGTTCAATTTAGGAGTCGGTACAATAGCTTTGTTCCCGATGTTATATGTGTTGATAATGGGGGGAATCGTTAGTTTTCCCAAGTTGAAATTAATGAATGATACACAGATGAAGCGTGCAGCGGGAATACTGGGAATTTCATTTTTGTTATTTGTAGCTAAACTTGGATCGATGTTAGGACCATCATTGCCTAAAATTTTCGATGCAGGAGTGTCATTAGCTGTTCAAGAAGTAGGACATGTTTTAGGGACGATTATTATTGGATTGCCAATAGCATTACTTATTGGGATGAAAAGAGAAGCAATCGGTGCAACTTTCTCGATTGACCGAGAGCCGAATTTAGCCATTATTTCTGAAAAGTATGGAGCAGATTCACCAGAAGGAAGAGGGGCATTAGGTGTCTACATATGCGGGACTGTTTTTGGAGCTATCTATTTAGCTATTTTAGCTGGGTTTTTAGGGAGTCTTGGTATTTTCCATCCGATTTCATTGGCGATGGGAGCTGGAGTAGGTTCAGGAAGTATGATGGCAGCAGCTTCTGGAGCATTAGCTGTTACGTTTCCAAATGATGCGGAAGATATTGCATTATTTGCAGCGGCAGCCAACTTGATCTCGACGATATTAGGAACGTATTTATGTGTATTCTTCTCACTTCCAGTAACGGCACGTCTTTACGAATGGTTGGAGCCTAAAATTGGCCGTTCACGTAAGGAGGCTGCAAAATAATGATGGAAAAAATGAAAGTATTAGCATTGATTGGAATCATAGCCATTCTTGGAAACTGGGTAGGGTATGGTGTATCTCCGATTAAAGCCCTTCCTGGGATAATTCTTATCGTGTTATTTACAGTAATCGGTTTAGTTTTAAATAAGTATTTACCTAAAATGCCAGCAGTGGTGTGGATTTCATTGATAGCGCTAATTGCGACTACTCCTATTTTCCCTGGGAATGAATGGATTGTTGCAAAAACGGCTGAAATTAACTTTATGGCATTAGCTACACCGATTCTTGCCTATGCTGGTCTTTCTCTCGGGAAAGACTTAGAAAGTTTCAAAAAGCTAGGCTGGCGAATTGTGGTTATTTCATTAGTTGTTTATACAGGAACTTTCTTATTTGCAACATTATTTGCGGAGATTGTTTTTAAATTGCAAGGTAGATTTTAGAATGAAAATAAGAACCCAATCGGTTTATAGCTGATTGGGTTCTATTGTTTTATAAAGTGTACTTTAATAGATTTTAATATTTATGGTGTAGAGTTTTCTGTTGAATCCGTACCTTCATCCACTTCTTCTCCATTTTCGTCTTCAGGAACCCCAATATCATTTTGACCATCATCCTCTAACAACGGATCATTCACCTCAATATCATCCAAGTCATCGTCGCTATCCCCGCAAGCCCCTAATAGTAGCGCAGTGGATAAAGCTAATGGTAATGCAATTATATTTCTTATCATTGAAATTTCCTCCATTTCCATTTTTAATAGTTACCTGTCCTTATTTTCTATGTACCACTTATTCCATCACGTAAACGTATTTCTAGTAATAGAGTTAGAAAGTCACTTTTGTTTACCTTCCAATCGTTAAAGAATACAATTTGGTAAAGAGGAAAATTTATCGCTATTTTACATAAGAAGAAGGGAAGATTACAGAATGAAGTTAAGTGTTCTAGATCAAGCACCTATTACGGTAGGAAATACTGCGGTTGATGCATTAAAAAAAGCGGAAGAATTAGCTATTTTAGCGGATGAGTTAGGATATTATCGCATGTGGATGGCAGAGCATCATGGCACCGGTACAATTGCGAGCTCTGCGCCTGAAGTAATTGCAGCGCATTTAGCAGCGAAGACCAACAATATTCGTATTGGCACAGGAGGAGTAATGATGATGCATTATTCGCCTCTTAAGCTTGCCGAAGTGTTTAAAACACTTAGTGCATTTTCACCAGGGCGTATCGACTTTGGTGTAGGGCGTGCTCCAGGAGGAGATAATTACGCAATGTATGCCTTATCAGAAGGTCGTCAACCAATGCTTAATAATATGTATGAAAAACTAACGACAACTCTACAATTACTAAACGATGAGGTGCCGGAAGATAGCTTATACAATCGGACCATTGCAACACCATCGAATGTCGTTTTACCAGAAGCATGGCTGCTCGGTTCAACGGGAAACAGTGCAATGCAGGCAGGCAGATTAGGAGTCGGGTATTCATTTGCACAATTTTTCCAAGGAGGTATGACGAAAGAAATTTTCGAAACCTACCATCGTAATTTTAAACCTTCCGCACTGATGGAAAAACCAGAAATTAACGTAACGTATATGGTAACAGTTGCTGAAACGAAAGAAGAGGCGGAATACGAAGCACTTCCGCAAGATATTTCGAGGCTATCGCTCATGAAAGGTCAAATTCGACAAACATTAACGCCGGAAGAAGCACAAAATTATCCATTAACGGAAATGGATCGCATGGCCATTCAACAAAATCGCAAAATCCATTTAGTTGGAACAGCAAAAGAAGTTGCAACGATATTACAAGAAGAGCAAGTTAAGTATGGTTTTGATGAAGCAATGATTTGTAGCATTCCACATTCTCAAGAAAAACGTTTAAATGTGTACCGACTACTAGCTCGTGAATTGTTTTAGTAAATATTAGAATAACAATAGAAAAAGAACCACTCTTAATGAGATGGTTCTTTCTTATTGTCTGAGGCATTAAGTAATACGACACCTCCAATAATAAGGGCTAGGCCAGAAAGTGTAAGCAAGTTAAACGGATCATTCCAAAAGAGTACCCCGATTAATGCTGTTATAGCAGTTCCTACTCCAGACCAAATGGCATAGGCCAAACTTAAAGGAATAGTTTTTAAACATAGAGCCAAACAATAGAACGATAAGCCGTATCCTGCAATAACTCCAATAGAAGGTCCAATATTCGTAAACCCTACTGATAACTTCAGCATCGCCGTTCCAAAAACCTCACTAACAATCGAAATACTAAGCAAACCGTAACTTTTCATATGTAATTCTCCTCTCTCTTTACGAATGAATGTCACCGTTTGAAAGATTTAATAAAATGACGCCACCAATTATCAATAAAAGTCCAAAAAACTTTTTCCGGTTAAAGCCTTCTTTGTAAATGATTATCCCGACTATAAGGGTTAAAGCAGTTCCTACCCCAGACCAAATCGCATAAGCGGTACCGATTGGAAGTGTTTTTAACGAGAGAGATAATGCATAAAAAGCAATCGTATAACCTAATATAACACCGATAGTAGGAAGCACTTTTTTAAACCCCTCTGTAACTTTCAACATAGAACTACCAAAAACTTCACTCACAATCTTGATTGCTAATAATAGATATGTATTCAAATACAACGCCTCCTCCATAATATTTAAACGTCAAAAGCAAGGAAATGTCAAACTAACAAAATTTACATTATAAAAGGAGGATTCATGCAGTAGTTTGTGGAAGTTTCTATCAGGAAGAAATGCATCTGGAGACGATTAAAAGTATATATCGTACTGTTGTTAATTAGTTTAAAAAAGTCCGCAGCGAATATAAAAAGGACCAAAAATTTGGTCCTACTAATTTATTCTTCTCTTGCCATGTTTTTAGCGTAAAAAATTTCATCCATTTCTGTTTTTAATTTCTTTGTAATGGATATTATTTCTTCATCTGTTAACTCGTCTTCCGTGTAGCCGAATAGGTAGTTATTTATATCAAATTCCTTGAGTTTACATTTAGTATGAAAAATATTCTCTTGGTATACATTTACATCAATCATTTGATAATATTTTTGTATAGCAAGGGGAATATAGTTTTGGATAGAATTAATATCGTGATCGATAAATAATTTATGGCCAGTTACATCGCGAGTAAAGCCGCGTACTCGATAATCCATTACCATAACATCCGTCTCAAATGAATGGATCAAATAATTCAACGCTTTCAAAGGAGATATTTCTCCACAGGTGGAAATATCAATGTCCGCACGGAATGTACTAATTCCCTCATCTGGGTGATACTCAGGATAAGTATGAACGGTTATATGACTTTTATCTAGATGACCTACTACCGTTTCAGGAAGCGGTCCTGGGGATTCTTTAAAAGAATCTATCGGAGAATCATCAACAGGTCCTTCGGAAACTAAGATGGTCACACTAGCTCCTTGTGGTTCATAATCTTGCTTGGCGATATTTAAAATATTTGCTTCAATAATATCTGATACTTTACTTAATATTTTCGTCAAACGATCCGCATTATATTGCTCGTCGATATAGTCAATATAAGCCTCTCTTTCTTCTTTTGTTCTTGTGTAGCAAATATCATACATATTAAAACTTAAGGACTTAGTCAGGTTATTAAATCCATGTAACTCAATTCTTTGCTTAGGAGTTAAGCTCATGTGGAACTCCTCTCTTTCACTTTAATTTTGGACCGGTTAAAACGATATAATAAGTATGCGTTAAAACCAGATTTACATTCTATATAGCTTTATTTTTCCATAAAGAACTGTTCTAAAACATATTGTTTTTAAAAAATACATTACTTGGAGGTATATATGATGAAAATCAAAGGTTTTGGTGGAGTTTTTTGGAGATCAAAAGATATTGATTCCTTAAAAAAGTGGTATGAAAAGACGCTAGGAATTTCGATGGGAGATTGGAATGGGACTATTATTAAACCAGATGCCGACAATGAAACAATCTTTTCTCTCTTTAAAGAAGATAGTGAATACTTTCCAGAAAATCAATCTGTAATGTTGAACTTTCAAGTAGAAAATATAGAAGATTGGATTGAGCATTTTCATAAAAATGGTGTAGCTCTCCTAAAAGAACCGGAAAAAAGTGAGTATGGTACATTCGTTTGGATTGCGGATCCAGATGGTAGATGGATTGAAATTTGGGAGAGATAAACTAATATAAATCTTATCTATCTTGAGGAATCCTTTTAAGTGAAACTTCCATCTTTATGAATTCGTACAAAAGGAAAGGGGGAATGAAGGATGTGGCAACAATTACAAGAGCAACAAGCCCAGTTAATCGTAAAGAAAAATGAATATAATCGACTGCAAAGAAAGCAAGAATCACTCCAAACACAGCGCATGGAATTAGAAGCCGCTTACAAAGGTTTGGAAAAAGCACTTATCGAAGAGCAAAAAGATGTACAGAAATTAGACAAGTTCTCCTTCTCCAATTTAGTTAGCCAATGGAAGGGAACGATGAACGAAAAGCGGAAAAAAGAAATTGCAGAAGCAGCAGAAGTTGAATTGAAATTTAATGAGGCTGAGAAAACATTACGGGATCTCGACAAAGAAATGGAACTGGTAAAAATGGAGATAACTAATGGTGACTACCGTTTAATAGATCACCAGTGGGCATCATTAATGCAAGAAAAGGAGCAGTGGCTTTACGATAATACTGTCGATGATCGACAAGCCTTAGAAAATATTTATGAAAGCCGAGCCAACTTGGAATCGATGCAAAAAGAAATAGAAGAAGCAATGCTTGCAGGAAAAGATGCCCTACAAGCGCTAGAGCAAGCAAATACTGAACTTGATTCAGCATCAGCGATGTCTACCTGGGACACCTTTCTCGGTGGCGGTATATTTGTAACAGCCATGAAGCATAGTAGTCTAAACAGTTCGCAAGACTATATCCATAATGCGCAAATGGCTCTCCGTCGTTTTGAAACCGAATTGATGGATGTAGAAAATATTGTCACAGAAGTTATTCAAGTGGACCGAAGTAATTTCATGACCTTTACCGATTATTTTTTCGATAACATATTTACAGATTGGATGATACATTCGCAAATTAATGCGTCCAAAGATCGTCTGAACGAAACTTTGCGCCAAGTTAAAGTGGTGCTAGAAAAATTGAGTGCTAAGGCAAGTGAAGTAGAGTCTGAGTTAGAGGAAGTCAAATATAAGATGAAAAGCATAATTGAAATGTAATAATCGAACTCATGATTTCATTTTCAGTGTAAAACGTCCTAGAACAGGGCGTTTTTTTGTTGCTTAGCAAACTGTAAAAATTTAGATATGTAATAATTTTTTCTGAGTGAAATTCTTTATATTGTACGCCATATAGGGATACTGCGTGGTAAAGAGTCTTATAAGGTGGCCACTATGATTTTCGCTGCTGTCGGACGCTTTCCATGGGGTGAGTGATGAGCCTTCACCTCCGCTTGCGCGTACGTTGTGAAGTCTCATCTTGCCCAGGCAGAGGAACAAAGGCTAAGAACGCCACATCGTGTGGCAACGCCTTCGTGACCAACATCGTGTTGGCCTCCATTGGAGTCGCCGCCTGCAGCGAAAATCAATGGAAATTACTACCTTATTGAGATCCCATATTAACAATAAATGGTTGAACGAGACCATAACCACTGCGAACGCGACAAACCAGTCGAGTAGATGCTGGCCAGGCGTGTTCGGCGGTCTTTAAGACATATAATTCCTATAATATGTCGGAATTATAGTTGTCTCACATCAAGTAAAGAGCCATTTTGAGAATTGGTTGCTTTCACAGGTATTTTGGTTGCTCTCGTGTTGATTTAGTTGCTTTCATAGTAGAACTGGTTGCTCTCAGTGATCGGTTGGTTGCCCTAATCCGTTTATTGGATGAATCCAATGGAAAAACTAGTTGAAATTTTGTTTTTTAATGGGATGGTATGGATAATTGGGCAATTTCTTTTGATTTTCGCTACAGGCGTCGACTCCTGCCGGATGAGTGGGCTAATGAGCCATCCCAACGTACGCCTAAGGGCGGCGGGGATGGCTCATCGCTCACCCGGCGGAAAGCGTACGACTGTAGCGAAAATCACAGCGGACACTTTATTCGCCTCACTACGACGCAGTTTCCATATACTGCGCAGTATTCCATCCGGCGTTTCGGTTTGTCGAGAGGGATAGAGGCAGACGCTTGTGCTTTTTTTATATAAATTTCTAATCCCTCTTTACAAATCAATTTCAATTAGTGTACTATGTAACTAATACACTAATACTTAAGGGGAGTGCATATGAAACAGGTGAAAGGATTAATAAAAAAAGAATGGGAGCTGATGAGGCTTTGGCTTGTCATTCTATTCATTTTGAATACGTTAGGCATAATTGGAATCCCATTATTGTTGCATACATGGATAGACGATGTGCCCATTTTTAAGACTGCCATCATATTAGCTGGGATTTRGCTACTTGTTAGTCATTTAATTGCATCCATTCTTTTTCTTACAAGTCTGCAACTGGATATGAGGAGACCAGATATTTGGTTGCATACAGAAAGCTCTATTTATAAACTAATCGGCACTAAACTTGCTTCGGCAACCGTCATTACATCATTGTCTTTACTGTGGATCGAGTTATTATTAGTCATCTTACAAGCGGTAATTGGCGATCCTGTGTTTATGACATTTGGCCAGTTATTGGAATTGAACGTATATGCCTTTGTTGGTGTCTTTTTGTCGCTCATTCTTAATTTAATTATCGTGCTTTTCTTTTGGGTCATTTATCATTTAATGCGACCATATGTAAAAGGGTTTTCTATTGTCATTTCTGTTTCTTTGTTTATTGTTAGTTCCGGTATCTGGAGTATGAGTAGCAACGTCGAATTGTTCGAAAAGTTGCCTCGTTTCGGAGGTATTCCTATTCCTATCCCGAGTTTTATTGAGCAGTTGAGGAATTTTAATAATATCGAGGGTTTGACATTTTTAGTAGAACCAACAATATATGTTAGTGAAATTTTCCTCATTACGCTGTTTGCCATTATTCTTTTTTGGGGGTCGGCATTATGGTTCGAAAAGAAAGTGAGGATTTAAGATGAGCATCGATTTTTTGCCAGACAAACCAATTTATCAGCAATTAATAGATCGAATTACGGGAGAAATTATTCGAGGTAATGTGAAGCCAGGTGAAAAATTACCTTCAGTTCGTGAATATGCAGTGGAAGTCGGTGTGAATGCAAATACAATGCAGCGTGTATACAAGGAGCTGGAAATGATGGGTATTTCAGAAACGAAACGTGGTCAAGGAACTTTTGTAACGGACGACGAATCACGTTTACAGCAATTACGCGATGAAGTAAAGGAAGGACTTGTCCAGTCTTTTTTAACAAGTATCGAAGCATTAGGTTTTTCCAAAAAAGAAATGATTGAATATATCCAAACACGAGAGCGAGGGGGAGAACGGTGATTGTATTAGAAAATGTGAAAAAAAATTATGGAAAACATCAAGCCTTATCTAAACTCAATCTCACCATACCACCAGGTAAGATTATTGGGTTAGTAGGGGAAAACGGAAGTGGAAAATCCACCCTTTTAAAGATAATAGCAGGTCTTACAACTCCTTCAAGTGGAACAATTCAGGTCAATGGAATAGAAGCAACTAGAAGAATCGCAAGTGAGGTAGCCTATATGTCAGATGCAGATCTCTTCTATCCCTTCTTTTCGGTCGAAAGATTATTCCGTTTTTATGAAACACAGTTTGAAGACTTTAATTATTCGAAAGCTTGTATCGTCGCACAATATTTAAATGTACCGTTAGATGCAAAGTTAAAAAATTTGTCTAAAGGGAACAGAGGCCGTGCTAAAATGGCGGCAACTTTAGGACGAGAGGCATCTTATTATTTGTTAGATGAACCCTTTTCCGGATTTGATCCTCTTGTTCGCGAGGACATTATTAAAGGAATGATTCGATTTACGGATCCGGAAACACAAACGGTACTCATGTCCACACATGAAATTAAGGAAGCAGAACCGTTACTAGACGCCATTATACTATTGAATCATGGGAAAATTTTAGCTTTTGAGGAAGTGGAAACAATCCGTGATCAGTATGGAGTAGACGCAGTGACATGGATGACAAAACTAATTAAGGAAGGTGATTTGAATGGAAATAAAACCAATCGTTGAATTGAAGAATTTATCGAAAACTATTGGAAAGAAAAAAATTATCGATCAACTAGATCTGTCCCTATATCCCGGTCAAATTACAGGGTTTTTAGGACCAAATGGAGCTGGTAAAACGACAACAATCCGTATGATGGCTGGACTGATGAAGCCGACTACCGGAGATGTGATAATTGATGGTCTTTCTCTACGTTCGAATTTTGAAGTAGGTATTAGTAAAATGGGCGCAATCGTTGAAAACCCGGAATTATATAAGTTTATGTCCGGTTACAAAAATTTAGTTCATTTCGCCCGAATGCATAAAAATGTGACGAAGGAAAGAATTGATGAAGTCATACGCCAAGTAGGAATGGAAAATCGCATTCATGAAAAAGTATCGACGTATTCACTTGGAATGCGTCAACGTTTAGGTTTAGCTCAGGCTTTGCTAAATAACCCGAAGTTTCTCATTTTAGATGAACCGACGAACGGTTTAGATCCTGCAGGCATACGAGAATTTCGTACCTATTTACGGAAAATTGCAGCAGAAGATGGCGTTTCTGTTTTAGTATCGAGTCACTTATTATCTGAAATTGAGCTTATGTGTGATCGGATTGCGGTTATTCAAAATGGAAAACTTGTCGCAATTCGAGAAGTGAATGCAGTAGAGGAATCTCAATACTATATGGAAGTCCAACCAGTAGATACAGCCCGTAATTTATTGACAGGTAAAGGCATCGTCGTAGAAGACTATCAAGATGGTTTATTAATAAATGTAGAACAATCTGTTATTCCGACAGTTGTGGAACAATTAGTGCAGCAAAATATTGCCATATATGCGGTTTCGCATCACCGCAAAACATTAGAAGAGCAGTTCTTAGAAATGACAGGAGGTGGGCAAGTTGTTGAATCTAATTCGAAATGAATGGATGAAATTATGGCATAAAAAAGCAACATGGGTGATGGTCATCTTACTTATTGCAATGATTGTTGGACTTGTTGGACTCACGAAATGGATGGACCTCAATACGAAAACCCCTGCTTGGGAACAAACGGTCACGGAAGAACTAACGATGGTTAAACAGCAGCTCATGGTATCAGATTTAAGTAAGGAAACGAAAAATAATTTAGAAGAACAGCAAATGTTACTTCAATATCGTCTAGATGAAGGAGTAGCTCCACTATCAAGTGATGGATTTGAAGGATTTATGATTGATTCTTATGGTATGTCCTCTATTATTACATTATTAACTGTTATTGTAGCTGCAGGGATTGTCGCTTCCGAGTTTTCCCAAGGAACTATTAAAATGTTGTTGGCACGTCCAGTTCGTAGATGGAAAATTCTAACGTCGAAATTTTTGACGGTCGTCGCATTTGCACTTTTCTTAACGGTAATCTCTTATGTCGTATCGCTCATTATGGGGATAATTTTTTATGAAACTTCAGGAGGAAATCTACTGGGAGTTGTGAATGGTCAAGTAGTAGAAGAGTCGTATTGGCTAAAATCGATTTGGTTGAATGTATTAGCGTTCGGTGATGTTATTATTACAGCAAGCTTTGCTTTTGCAATTGGTACCGTCTTCCGTTCTAGTTCCTTAGCGATTGGAATCGCTATTTTCCTTATGTTCACCGGCACACAATTTTCGTTTTTCCTACGAAATTATGAAGTAGCGAAATATATATTGTTCACGCATACATTTACTCAATTAGAAACAGGAGGTTCCTTTATAGAAGGAATGTCGACGCCATTTTCAGTCAGCGTATTGGTAGTTTACTTTGCTTTCTTCTTAGCAATCAGCTATTGGACCTTTACGAAACGTGACGTCACTGCATGATTAATGTCCTGTGTAAGAATTAGGCCTTGCAAATAGAACCAATCCAAAATTCTAATAAAAGAAGGATTTCTGCAGAAGTATGTGGAAGGTATCTTAGAAACGGACATTAGGGGAGGATATTATATGGAACAAACAATTTTACACCATATGGATACGGTGCGAGGAATAACGATAAAATCAATCGAGAAAATACCAGAAGAGATTGCAGATGTTGTGCCTAAAGGCTTTAATAATAATATTCGTTGGAATTTCGGACATATTGCAGTGGTGCAAGAAAGACTTATATACAATGTCCTAGGTGAAAAGCTAAATCTACCGAATGAATATCAGGAATTATTTGGTCCTGGGACAAAGCCAGCTGATTGGAAAGAAACTCCGCCATCACTTACAGACATTTCTGTGATTCTTACAGAGCAAGTAGCTAGGATAAAAGAATTTGTCCCAGGCAATTTTTCGGAAAAACTGCCAGAACCATTTACGAATCGTATGGGTATCACTTTTTATATGCTAGGTGAGACACTATTGTTTAGTTTTTACCATGAGGCAATGCATATGGAAACGATTAAAAGATTATACAAAACTATTTCCAATTAAATATTGCGAGTAAAGCTTGTCAAATAGGATCCTCTTTAGGTAGTCAGTGTATAAAGACCATGCATTCATGGAATGATACACGGCTATATGAAGAGGATTTTATAATGGCTAAAATCTATTGAAAATAAACAAACCTTCCACCAAGGCACGTCGTCTAACGAAATGAGAGGAGGGGGATTGTGGAAGAAGTGTTTGAGGAAGCGGTTGAACTAGATAATCAGGAAGAACTAATGAATGAAATGATGAACAAATATGGTCAGGATATATTAAGGCTTGTCTATTCATATGTGTATGATATTGCTCTTAAAAGAGCTACTGTCTAAAGCAGGATGGTTTGGAAACCCAATGCCAACGAKGTACATACCGGAATTTCATGAGACTTTGTTTTTGCAAATCTCCCCTCTTACTTTGGATGAATTTTTGCTATTTTCAATGCCTTCTTAATCGGTTTCGTGCTAAGCGTATACCGACGTAAAGACCTAGTTGCTAGCGGTTTTATAACAAATCATGATCCTTTGAAACCTAACCCCTCCTCATACGACTAACTTGGTGGAGGTGTGCCATGAACAAAGTTATTGTAAGTTTAATGTTAGTTATATGTTCTATCTATTTAACCGGTTGCATGGAGCCGAAAACGGAAGTGAAGGTATCTAAAAATCCTGATGCAGAGGAAGTTTTACATTTAGATCCAAATGCAGATATTTTTCAATGGGAAGGTTTCATTTATAAAACCAATATCGACTGGGTGGATGAGATTAAACTCACGAAGTATGAGTCGGTTGGAGAAATAGGGGGAATTTTCGATAATAAAAAACAATTTAGCGATGGAATGGCAAATAAATTGTCTATAGGAGCGAAGATTTTCTCAGCAAAAGAGCGTGGAGATATAGTAATCGTTGAATATGATGGGAAAAGCAAAAAGTATTTAGCACTAGGCGAAGGGTAAAGGGAGCAAATGTCTCCCTTTGTGTCGTCATTATGTAAGAGTGAAAATGAATGAATTGGATGTTCCATTATAAACGATTCATAGAAATCACTTGTATGGTAAAAGTCTGTTGGTCTATATGATTTTTTATCATCATATCATTGAAAATCTGCAATACTTCTTGCTGTTGATGCTCTGAAATTTCTTTTATATTATTTAGAATGATATCAAGTCTAATATCATTGGAAGAATATAACATGGCCGCGATGGAATAATCATATCCCGCTTTTTCCATTTCAATCCCCACTTGCTCAAAGAATCCGCCATCCGAATAAAGGTACTCTTGAACATCATATAAAGCTTGCTCTTCCACACCGGTTATTTGAAAAGGATGTTCAATTGTTTCTTTTTCCGATCCAGATGGCTGAGGGTACATAAATAAAGCAACGAGCATTAATAGAAAGAAACCAAAACTTCCTATAAGGCGATTCCATTCCCTCACACTGCCCCTCCTATAGCGTTTATTCAATTATATGTTGGCTTAGCTAAATTCATAACCACTTGCACTTCTAGCCTTTCCACAAATCACTTATTTTTGCAGGAAAATTAGTGATGAATCTTGAAGTATTATATTAGAAAAATGGAAAAGAGGAATGCTCGATGGAAAAGCTACAATTCATAAAAAATTATAAAGAGCATGAGCAATATAGAAAGAGCTTTTTTCATCTTGCTAACAGTGTTTTTGGTTTGGACTTTGAAAGTTGGTATGAAAAGGGATTTTGGGAAGCAAGTTACATACCTTTTTCCTATGTAGATGAAAATGAGGTAATAGCAAATGTTTCTATTAATATTCTGGATATGATTATTGAAGGAAAACAATATAAAGCATTGCAAATTGGAACCGTTATGACTCATCCAGACTACAGAAACAAAGGGCTTTCCAAAGATTTAATGAACAAAGTTTTAGCAGAATACAAAAATATGTACGATTTCATGTATCTTTTCGCAAATGATAGTGTTTTAGATTTTTATCCGAAGTTTGGCTTTGAACGAGTCGCAGAATATCAATATTCTACAAATTTTTCGTACAATCTAAAACATAGAAAGGAGCTTCGTAAGCTGGATATAACAAATAAGGATGACCTTTATTTTATTTATCATTTGGCGAACGAAAGAATACCAGTTTCCCAGCGTTTTGCAACTGTAAATGCACCAGGGATTTTCATGTACTATTGCTTAAATGTTTTTTCTGAGGATATTTATTATCATGACTCCGAGGAGGCAATGGTGATTTTCCAAAAAGCTGAAAACCAAATTGAAATTTTCGATATTATTAGCAGGAAGCCGGTAGACATACATAATATATTAATGGATATTTCTAGGATAGGAACGAATAAGATAGTTTTTCATTATACTCCAGATTATGAAGGTTTAACATATGAAAGTAATCCAGTTAAAAATGGAGGAACCTTATTTGTAAAAACAAGCGGTAATAATGAATTTCCAAAACAGGTTAAGCATCCTATCACTTCTGAAGCGTAAGTGTCTAGCAAAGTTAAAGAATAGAAGTGTATTAAGATAGATATGTAGGAATGAGGTATATGAGATCAATAAAGCATATAAAAAAACAAGTAATATTCCTTCATAAGCAAGACGGCGCAACCGAAATTTACAAAGAGGAAGAGATATAGATGCCAATTGAGCAGCGAAAATTCCAAGTTAACGGGGTTTGTTACACAATAAGACCTGCAATGAAAAAAGATGCAAAAGAATTATCCGAAATTAGAGTACAAATTGATGGAGAGACGCAGAACCTCGATAGAGAAAAAGGGGAAGCCTACATAGACACACTAGGTTTTGAGGAATTAATTAAAACAGATACGGAAAAAGGGAATAATCTTTTTCTAGTTGCCGTTATGAACGATAATATTGTCGGGTTTTCAAGATGTGAAGGGAATCTCTTAAAACGATTTGCTCATAAAGTAGAATTTGGTGTTTGCGTCTTAAAAGATTACTGGGGCTATGGGATCGGAACTAACCTGTTAAAAGAATCTATTACTTGGGCGGATACCAATGAAATTACTAAAATGGCGTTGACTGTTTTAGAAACAAATGAAAAAGCAGTAGATCTTTATAAAAAATTCGGTTTTAAAATAGAAGGTATATTAGAAAAAGATAAACTTCTATCAGACGGGAAATACTATAATACTGTGGTTATGGGAAGATTTAATGGCTAGGAACAGTTCTACACCATGATAATAGTCAGTATTAAAAGAAAACGATGTGCATCTAGCTAGTGCACATCGTTTTTGTTATTCAAAGGAAGCGCAAATAAGGCATTATTAAAAGACACTTCATAATCTAGATATTCAAATGTTGAAATCGTTCTGCTACAAGCCTCAAGTCCGCCAAAAATAAGGCTCGTAAATTAGGACGCCGTCTAATGGCAAGTGGATGGTAGGCGACTGAAGTCTGAAAACCTCGTACATCGTGCCAACTGCCTCGGAAAGACTTCACTTCGGCTTCCGGGTTTTGAAAAAAGGATTGGACCGCCACATTGCCTAAGCAAAGAATAAGTTTAGGCTTTTTTTCTTGTAGCTGCTGTTCTAAATGTCCCATACAAATTCGACGCACCAATTCTTTGTCATATGCACGTACGGGTTTTCTCTTAAGGATAAAAGTGACGTACAAATCATTTATATCCAAGCCAGCTTCATTGGCCACTTCTTGCAATGTTTGCCGCGTTCCGCAAATAAATGACTCACCACTACGGTCCTCACGTGCTCCTGGATTATCAAGAATAATCATAATCGGCGCTTCCGGATCCCCTTCGCCCCAAACCATTCGTGTCCCTTGTTCATACAGACCACATTCCTTACAATTAATGAGGTGATCAGGGGTGGGTTCTTCCGCAAGCATTTTTGGGCAGAAATTAGACATTATTTTCAGCTCTCTTTTACTTTTATTTTCAATAAAGAAAGCTTTCCATCAATCAGTAGATATTAAACAGTAAAAGATTTATTTGCCATTGTTTTTTCAAATTTCCGATAAAGTTTCATTCTTTAACTGCATCTTCTGAATCACTTTACTAAATATTGCAGCAAGTACCTGCTGAAAGAGCATGCCGAAAACTACAGGCATTGCAACTTTCGGTGGGAAATACGTGGTGGCAACAATCACACCAACCGCAATATTTCGCATTCCGCCAATGAAAACAAAGGTTGTGACAATCCTTGTGTCTTTCCAGATAAATCGGCCAATCAACAGAGCAAAAGTATAACCAGATATAGTAAGGAGGAGTACAACGAATATTACACCGATTAATTCCCAACTAATATCTTTTAGGTAAGGAGCTACAGCGCTACTATTTATCATAACGACCGCGAAAAGGCTTAGCTTTGAAAATGGGGCTAAATATTTCCCGAAACTATTCCGAATAGAACCATTAGATACTTCATTTAGTATAATTCCTACGATGGAAGGAAGTACAATCATCCAAAGTAAGTCGATGATAATTTTGGATGTATCGATTGCTATACTTTCACCTGCAATTATATCCAATAAAAAAGGAATAATAATAGGAGAAACTAAAGTATCAATCAAAATAATCGATAGACTAAGCGGTAAATGTCCTTTACACATATTGACCCAAATAACACTGGTAACCCCAGTTGGGACGGCAACTGAAATAACATATCCTAACGTCAATAAATGATCATCAAAAATAATAATTGATAAGAAATAAGCCCAAATAGGCATCAAAATATGTAGAAATGCAATGCTAAATAAAATGGTTTTCGGATATGTAGTAAACACCTTAATATCGTTAAACTTCATACTCAGACTGCTGGAAAAAGTCATGAAGGCAAATAACCATGGAACTAAAAATAGTAGATGCCCACCCCCGTCTTCAAGTAATACACCTAGTACTAAGCTTAAAGGAGTTAACACTGCCATCCATCTTTGTATAAAAAAATTGAACTTTTCAAGCAAAAGAACTTCCTACCTTCTAACATATTGTGTGTTCATTATACACCCGAAAAATAGGAAATAGAGAGATCAATATATTAAAAAAGGATTTTACATAGCAGATGGGGAATATATAATAAAGAAACCATTATTTGGTGAAAGAAGATAGATAGAAGGAATGATAATTAGTGAAAATGCTTATATTGGGCATAACTGGCTTTCTAGGTTGGACTTTATTTGGCTAAGCTTCGATGAGACCAAAAATAATAGAAGAAGGGCATATTCCACATTTACCTCTTGATAATTCTTTAACACAGAAAAAGCAAATAACTTACTAGAAACTACATTTCGTAAGGTTTAGATTGTTTTTGAGCAATTTCTACGAATTAAAAGGAGGTGTATTAATTCATTGCATCCAACTGAATTAATAGAATGGATAATTGTAGGTGCAATCTTTCTTGCTATTTTATTCTTTTCTTTTCTTTTGAAAGGAAAATGGAGAAAAGTCATTCTAGGATTGGCTATTGTTTATGTAGTGTCTTATGGTGGCTTTTATGCTGTTAGACCTTATTGGATTGACTTTCAAATTGAAAACAAAATTGGTTACTTAGATATGTATTTGAAAGAACAATATCCAAAAGAGAAGTGGGAATTTTGGACAGTGCCTCACCGTGAGGAAGGCTTTAAGCATGTGAATCCATATTATATTGGAGTTATATTTGAAACAGAACCAGAAGTAAAATATAACTATTTTGTTAGTACTAAAGAAGATATTATTCAAGCGGGCTATTCAACTCCAAATGAATTACAAAGTGATCTATTTCATTTGGAAAAAGAATAAATACTATGTT
Organism: Psychrobacillus sp. 05T411; assembly: GCF_056396485.1. Classification (NCBI taxonomy): domain Bacteria; kingdom Bacillati; phylum Bacillota; class Bacilli; order Caryophanales; family Bacillaceae; genus Psychrobacillus; species Psychrobacillus sp. 05T411. The sequence goes on from NZ_JBFTLO010000011.1 coordinate 106,899, forward strand.
AAATCTGAGGAATTGAAAGAAGAAATATTCGATATAGCTTTTCTACTTCTAAATGTCTGTGAAACTATTTTTGGAGGAGTGAATTAAAATTAAACTGTTTGAACATTCAATATTAAATGCCCTGTTTCTAGTTTTAATGTCGGCCATTTATTCTTTTCTCTTTATATTTACTTCAAACCATATGGAATTTACAGGACTTCTCCCAAAGACTGAGACACTACAATCACCTTTTTGGAATGCATGGTCTGATTTTATTAAAGTTGGGAATATGAAATATATTGGGTACGTGATTATCGTTATAAGCATCATCATATTTGTGGTAGCGTTTCTTAAGAAACCAAAAAGATTAGGAGAATATGAGAGAAGTACTTTATCCAAGGGCTTGATAATAGCCGGAGTACTCTCAATACTAATGCTGCCTGTACTTATGGTTCTTATTTTAAGTGATCCTAATTATACAATCGCAGTGATGTTTTTATTTGCAACTATTCAGTGGGGGAGTATTTTAGTAACATACTTGATTTATATATTTAGGAATTAAATAAAATATAGGGAAAAAATAACTTTTATTTGGAGAAGAGGTGCTTTAACAAGGAATACAATTCTATTTTGTGCAAGTAATCCGTTTCGATACTTTTTTACAAATATTTATATATAAATAGAAGTAGTTTTAAAATAAATCCCTAAATATTAGATCAGAAGAGACAGGTTTTATTCCTATTTCTCTTGACCAAACGGACAATTGTCCAATATGATGGATTTCATGCGATATAATATGGCAAATTATTTTATCAAATGAGAGTGATTTAGTAGTTCCATTCCTACTCCGAGTTACTAAACTTTTTTCCCTTGCATCAGAAATATGAGCTTGTAAAAAGTTCCATGTTACTGTTTTGGTTAAGTTTGAAAATTCCTTCACGTCTTTAAGTGTCGATATTTTATTTATATCTTTAATGATAACGGGTGTTCCTTGCATTTGGTTTACCCAAATTTGTTCGCAATCGATTACGTGAAATAGATTATGTAAAACACTACCCATACCACCAAAACGTTTTTTCGTTAGTTCTTCATTTTAAATGGTATCGCACCATTTAAACCAGTCTTCTCTGATTTGCCAATTATACAAAAACATATCTTTCAATCCAATCACTCCATCGTTATATTAGTATATAAAATGTACTGTTTTATTAAGATAAAAAGAGGTGCATATAAAAAGGTTACTAGATTATGCCGAACTTTTTTAGTGCAAAGTCGATTCCGTCTTCACTTGACCTCTTCGTAACGAAATCTGCCACTTTTTTTAAGTTTTCGTTCCCATTTCCCATAGCTATACCAAGTCCTACTAATTCCAACATGTCTATATCATTCTCTCCGTCACCGAACGCAATAGCCTCGGATTTATCAATGTCAAAATACTGTAAAACTTTTAGTATGGCTAAAGATTTAGAAACCTCTTCTTGTAACACATTCAATACAAAAGGATGCCATCTTTTAAATGTTAAATGCGGAAATCTGTGAATATATTTCTCAACCATTTCATCATTTGCATACAAACACAAAAGGTATACCTCTTGGTTATAGATCGAGTGATTGATAGCGGGATAGTCATTCAATGATAAAGTTTCCTTTAATGCTTTTAATGTTTCAGTATTATTTACACCATTCATGCTAAATTCTTCCGTGAAAAAAGATAGATCCTGATTCTCGGTGGACGCAAATTCAAACACATCTTGTACAATTTTTTTATTCATCGGCACTTTATGAATAACTATTTGGTCGTGCTTTACATAGGCTCCATTTGCTGTAATGAATGTGTCTATCCCTAACTTCTTTATTTCTTTACACATGGATAGGGGTCTTCCAGTTGCTGCTACCACTCTTAATCCTTTGTTTTTTAATGCTTTTATTGCTTCTTTTGTATTATTTGAAATGCTACCATCTTCATGGTGCGTAATAGTTCCATCTACATCGAAGAATACAATCTTGTAATCCATAACAATCTCCTTTTATAAAATCAGATGCCATCAATTAATGGATAATATGTAAATTAAAAATTAAAAGGCTAGTCTTTAAATCAAACACCGTTTGGATATTGGCTGAACTAGAAGGAGTCTTAAATCAAAATCTAGAATACATAGAATATAGCCAATTCTTGGAGGTAAATCAATATAATATTTAAAATAATTAATTAAGTTTGTGATTGAAGGTTGTTAATTAAAAATCATACCCGGTAAAGAGCATGAGGATATTAAAATGATTTTGATAGTTTAACTTTGAGCACATTACAGGATTAGGAGGAATATCATTGCAAAATACATTTCACCATTTAGCAAGAGGAATTTTTATCAAAGATAAAAAAGTGCTACTAGCACATGCTAAGGGATATACAAATACATTTTTACCAGGTGGTCACATAGAATTTGGTGAAAGTGCTAAAGATGCATTGGTGAGAGAGATAGAAGAAGAATTAGGTATTACAAGTACCGTGGTAGATTTCCTTGGCCTAGTGGAACATAAATGGGAAAAGAAAGGCATTTTACACTGCGAGATAAATCAAATATTTGAAGTTATAAGTGAAGATTTAAAGACAAGTGATAACCCGAAATCTAGTGAGGCTCATTTGGAGTTCTTTTGGTGGAACGTAGAAGATTTGGATACTATAAACTTACAACCTTACCCATTTAGGAACCTGATAAAAAAATACCTCAACGGAAATAAAGAAGTTTGGTGGGAGAGCACATTAAACACAGAAGTAGATGAATCGAATAGAAGTTGAAATTGAGTGAAAAGAGACTGCTTGTTTTTCAAGGGATGAAGTATTACCGACAAAAGAGAAAAAGAAATGCATAGTAAAAATTATCATTATGGATGGTATATAAAAGATATTTATATGCCATTCGATCATTTACTATTTTTCTCTGATGCTGGAAATGGGGACTTACTCGGATACAGAATATTAAATGGGAGCATTCAAGATAATGAAATTTTTGCATGGAATCATGAAGACGATAGTAGAACATGGATCTCCTCTTCGTTAGAAAACTTTCTGAAGGGATGGATTACAGGAGAAATTACAGTTTAATAGCAGTGTGTCCTAAAAGTTTGAAATATCCGAGTTGAAAGAGTAAAGTAGAGTTGTTTTTTAATTTCATTACTATGTTAGAAAAGGGAGACCTGAGATATGACAGAATTCTGGGAAGCAAGTTTTATAGGGAATMAAATGATGTGGGGATTTGAACCTGCAGACTCTGCAATAATGACAAAGGACTTTTTTCTTGAGAAGCAAGTGAAGGATATATTGATACCAGGTATTGGATATGGTAGAAATGCAAAAGTTTTTATGGACAATGGAATAAATGTAACTGGTATTGAGATATCCAAAACTGCGATCGAATTGGCAAATCAAAATGGGCTTAATATAAATATTTTTCATGGTTCAGTAAATGATATGCCTTTTGATAACAAGCTATATGATGGGATATTTAGTTATGCACTTATTCATTTATTGAATAAAGAGGAGAGAGAGAAGTTTATCAAGGATTGCTATAGTCAGCTAAAGCCAGGAGGATATATGATTTTTACTACTATTTCAAAAGAAGCCCCAATGTTTGGTAAAGGTAAACAACTTGGTAAAGATTATTTCGAGATCATGGATGGGCTAAAAATGTTTTTTTATGATTCCGACTCGGTGAAGCAGGAGTTTGGAAAATATGGACTGATTGAAATTTCGGAAATTGTGGAGCCGCATAAGAACATGGAAAGTAAACCTCCATTTAAGTTTACCATGATAAAATGTCAAAAAGAACTATAACACTATTCAAGTACTCAGACGATATGCAGCGGTAAAAGGAGGAATAATTACAAATGAAAAGAGTAGATGTTGCTTATGTTCTGCTATTTGATGAGCTTGAACAGAAAGTGTTAATGGTAAAAAACAAAGGTACAGGGGCTTCCTATTATACCCTCCCAGGTGGAGCAGTGGAAAAAGGAGAAACGCTTAAAGAAGCTGCCGTACGTGAAGTGAAAGAAGAAACGGGATTGGATGTACAAGTGGATGGTGTTTTTTCTGTAGGGGAAGCATTTTTTGTAGAAAGGGGACACCATGCTATTTTCTTTACTTTTGTTGGAAAAATAATCGGTGGAGAAATAAACATATCCTATCCCGAAGAAATTGAAGAAGTGACTTGGATGGATTCAACACAAGCAGAAAAATATATACATATTACAAGTGAGCATGAAGGGTTGATAATGGACAGAAATACAGTTCCATATATGCTTAGAGAAGTTTTATAAAAGGGGTGATTTCTTGAAAAGCATTTTAAATTTATTAATTGGACTTGCATTTTGTTTTATTGGGTATTTAGCATTTGGGGCAATCATTGCTTATATTGGCTACGAGGGAGCAGGGATATTAATTGGAGTTGTTTTTATTATTTTATTGACGATTATTATTAATCTGCTAATGAAAATAAACGATAACATAGAAAAATTAAAGAACGAATGATAGCAAACTTCCCCTATACTGTATTTTTCAGTTGTATTTTATTGTTACTAATGGGAACCATAACTACAAAAGTATTGCTCAATTGAAGAGGTGGAATTAAATGAAAAAAGCAGTCTTTTTGGATCGAGACGGCGTAATTAATGAAGTACTATCAGACCGAGTTAAATTTGTGAACAAGCCGGAAGAGCTATATTTTTTACCAGGTGTGCCGGAAGCAATTAAGAAATTGAATACTTTTTTTGATTATATATTTGTTGTGACGAATCAAGGTGGCGTGGGGCTTGGATTTATGAAGGAATCGCAACTCATAAATATTCATGACCATATGATTACTGAACTTAAGAAGGAAGGGGCGATTATTCATGAAGCGGTTTATTGTGCCCATAAACCGAAATCGGGTTGTGCTTGCCGCAAGCCGAACGGCAAATTAATTGAAGATCTTGGTCAGAAATATAATATAGATTTAGCCCATTCTTACATGGTCGGTGATACTGATACAGATATTATTGCAGGGAAAAAGGCAGGTACTAAAGGGGTATTTTTAGGTAAGAGTGACCCGCTAGCAGATGCCGTATTTCCAGACCTGTTAAGTGCAGCAGACTGGATTATTAAGGATGCTAAAGCGAGGTAAAGATCGATATATTCGCAATGTAAGGGTATTAAGCAATTAGTTGAAAAGCCTTTATTACCTTGTTATACTTGAAATAGATATGGAATATACTAAAAAAGACTGTTTGGTGCTACAACACCAAACAGCCTCTGCAATAAAATAGATCGTTTCAATGGCGATCAGCATATCACGATAAGTAAACCGCTTAGCTGTCAGGCTCAGGGCGGTTTACTTTTTTCTTGCAAAAGTATATGACAAAGCAATGATAGAAACAATTAGTGTAGAAAAACCAATCATCACCATTAAAGCTTCGAAAACCGTCATAAGCATCATCTCCTTTCCCCTCACCCATTTGAATGAAGTAATGGAAAAGATGTGCTAACCACCCTTGAAACCCCTATTCTATTACTCTTTAATTATACCACACATACGTTCTTTTTTATTTTTGATCTTAAATACCTAAATAGAATTATCATGTATATTAGTTTAATTGTTTGGAAATATGGAATTAAAAAAGGATGTTTATTCTTGTCAAAGGGTATAATAAATAGACAATAAAAAATAAAAGAAGACAAGGAGACAAGATGACAAACAAAAAAGAAATGATAGAAATTGGATGGAATTTCGATAATAGTTATGCTCATCTGCCAGAAATATTTTACACAAAACACGTCTTGAACGCCGTACACGCTCCTAAGTTGACGATACTGAATGAGCGACTAGCGAAAGGGTTGGGTTTGGACATACCGAAGTTACAAAGCGAAGAAGGTATAGCAGAGCTTGCGGGTAATCAAGTTCCGGAAAATGCTATACCACTTGCCCAGGCATATGCAGGCCATCAGTTCGGGCATTTTAATATGCTAGGAGATGGACGAGCTATTCTTCTTGGCGAGCAAATTACGCCTACTAATGAGCGTTTTGATATTCAGCTTAAAGGAGCGGGAAGAACACTATATTCGCGCGGGGGAGATGGCAGAGCTGCTCTTGGTCCAATGTTAAGAGAGTATATCATAAGCGAAGCAATGCATGGACTTGGTATTCCTACTACCCGAAGTTTAGCAGTGGTGTCAACGGGTGAACCAGTAATTCGTGAAACGAGCTTACCTGGTGCTATTCTTATCAGAGTGGCTGCAAGTCATATACGTGTAGGTACTTTTCAATACGCTGCTAGATGGGGCACGAAAGAGGATCTTCGCGCGCTGGCAGATTATACTTTGGAAAGACATTTTCCGGAAGTGGATACTGATTCGAATCGCTATCTTTCCCTACTTCAGGAAGTGATCAAGCGGCAGGCGGAGCTGATTGCAAAGTGGCAACTTGTTGGGTTTATTCACGGGGTGATGAACACGGATAATATGGCCATTAGTGGAGAAACAATCGATTATGGTCCATGTGCCTTTATGGATGTGTATGATCTGGAAACGGTATTTAGTTCTATTGATAAGCAAGGACGCTATGCATATGGCAATCAGCCGAATATCGGTGGTTGGAATTTAGCGAGGCTCGCTGAATCTTTATTGCCATTACTTCATGAAAACCTGGAGGAAGCATATAAATTAGCAGAGAAAGCACTTCAAGCGTTTCCTGAATTGTATTACGCTAATTGGTTATCTGGAATGCGAGCAAAACTAGGTTTATTTAATGAAGAGGTTGAAGACGAGGCGCTTATTGAAAAACTACTCGCTATGATGCATAAGTATCGTGAGGACTACACAAATACTTTCTTAGCATTAACTTTTGATAAACGGGGAGATACGACACTGTTCGATTCTAACGAATTTGGCGATTGGTTCGAAGAGTGGCAAGCAAGATTAAGCAGACAAGAGGAGTCCAAAGCTTCTGCAGTCCAGTTGATGAAAGACAGCAATCCAGCGGTAATTCCTCGGAATCATCGAGTGGAAGAAGCATTAGATGCAGCAGAGCGAGGGGATCTTACTGTAATAAAGCAACTTCTGAAGGTTCTTTCAAATCCCTTTGCGCACTCTCCTGAACAAGTTCCATATACCACTTTGCCCGTGCAGTCTGACCGTAAGTATCAAACCTTTTGCGGAACGTAACAAGAAAGTTTGTGCACTATTTAGAACATACGAGCAATATTACCCGTTATACTTGCAATTTAGTTTACCAAACTTGGAACGTTAGAGGGCATTCCCACAACAAACAAGGAAATGTCTTTCCGGTAAATTAATGGAAAACATGCTAAAACATTTATTTTATCTAAGATTGTTTGATTATTATATCAAACAATCTTTTTTATTTATGTACCCATGTAATATGCGACACAGGGGCATAAGGGTTTCAGTACATAAAGATGAGTCCAGTATTCTTAATAACAGACTAACAGAGGGTATATTCTTTTTGTTGAGGAACCATTGTGTTTACTGGATATATCATTTCCTCTCTTCACCTTAATAAGTAGATTTATTTTTATTAAAATTAAAAAAATAAAATTTTCAGATTATTATTGACTCTTTAATGAGCAGTGATATAATTGCTTTATTGGGACAGTGTCCCTGATAATAAAGAATTACGAGGAGGAATTAAAATGAGTAAAGTAATGATGTTTGGTTTAGGGGAAGTCGGCACTCATATTTTAGAATTTCTAGTAAGAGATCCTAAATGCCCAGAACTTATTGTTTGTGATGTAAACGAAGAAGTTTCACAAAAAAGAATAAATAATGCGCTAATTGGAGCAGCTATTTTCAAACTGTATCCTAAAGTTACATTTAAAAAAGTAGATTTAACAGATGTAGATAGTACCGCACTACTTGTAAATGAAGAAAAACCAGATGTTGTGATTAACTGTGCGGTTCTACAGACATGGCATGTAATTAGACAACTTCCAGAAGATTTGTATGCGAAGTTAAGCTCAGCTAGTTTAGGTGCATGGCTCCCTTGCCAACTAGGACTTTCTTATAATCTAATGTTAGCCATAAAAAAATCTGGTGTTCAAACTAATGTGATTAATACCTCCTTGTCATGTATAACAAATCCAGTTTTAGCGAAAGCAGGTCTTGCACCTACAATTGGTATTGGAAATGTTGAGTTAATCGAACCAGCAGTTCGACTAGCAGTCTCACGTGATCTAAATGTGCCGCTTGATATCGTAAAAGTATATCTTGTGGCACATCATGTATGGTGGGTATACCCTCGAGAAGCTGGTTATAAAAAGGGTCCATATTATGTGAAAATTGTTGTAAATGATCAGGATGTAACGAAGCAATTTAATACCGACCAATTATTATGGGATGCTATTAAGCTATATCCACCTGACACAGAATTTACAACTGTTTCGGCAAACTCTACTATTAAGAATATGTATGCATTATTGAATCCCACTCCAATTTTTACACATTCACCTGCACCGAATGGATTACCTGGTGGATACCCAATTCTACTTAGTAAAAATGGAGCAGAGTTAGCATTACCTGAAGGTATAACAGTAGAAGAAGCAATTAAAATCAATGAAGAAAGTAATAAAATAGATGGTATTGAGCGCATAGAAGATGACGGAACAGTAGTATATGCAGAATATTCACATCAAATATTAAAAGACATGCTAAATTTTGATCATAAATCTTTTAAAGCGGAAGATAGTTTAGAAGTGGCGTTTGAATTGATGGCGAAATACAGAGAGTTTGCGGCAAAGTCTACTAAACAATATGTATAATAATAAATTTAGAAAATAGTATTAGTTAATTTAGGAAATAGAATTTTGGATAGGAAAACGATATCATTTTTGATTATAGCAGAAGAAGACAACTTTAGCGGGAATAACATGAGTGGAAAGTTCCGCTAGAGAGGGCAAAGGTTCTAAGGCTGAGAATGCCACCTCTTGTGGCAACGCCTTCTTGACTAACATCGTGTTGACCTGAGGAGGCGGAAGTCATGCCCATGGAAAGCATTCGTCTGAAGAAGAAATAGAATAATTGCAAATATTAATTTCTGAACATTCTTTCGATTTTAAAAGGAAACAAATTATGTAATTAATTGGAATAGATAAAATTGCAATGAAAATAGACTTTTTTATTTGTTATTTGGTGACTTAATATGCTAGAAAATATGAGAGGTGATCATTATGAAAATTGCATATCTAACAAGAAGATTGTTTGACGGTATTAACAATGGTTACAAGCAAAATGTTGCGATTCTCGTAGAAAATAATAGAATTCAAAATATAATTGGGATAAACGATATTCCAAGTGACTATATTTTAGAAGATTTAGGAGATCTCCATGTAATTCCAGGTCTCTTTGATTGCCATGTTCATTTAGTTTGGAATGGTTGCAATGATCCAAATTTCGTCATGATGAATGAATCAAATGAAAAGACCGCAGTACGTGCGGCAGAACATGCAAGGTTGACCCTCCTTCATGGAATTACAACCGTTCGGGATGTCGGTGGCGATTACAAAGCAGTTCTCGCAGTTCGTGATGCAGTAGCAGAAAAAATCATAAGAGGTTCAAGAGTAATTGCAGCAGGTAATCCGATAATTATGACGGGAGGACATGTACATCAGTTTGGGTTAGAGGTCGATGGTCCTCACGAAGCTCGTAAAGGTGTCCGTACGATGCTTAAAATGGGTGTCGATTTAATCAAGGTGATGGCATCAGGAGGGATTTACGGTAAAACTGAATTACCTGGTCAACCGCAGATGACAGTCGAAGAAATTTCCGTCGTTGTGGAGGAAGCACATAAGGCTGGACGAAAGGTTGCAGCCCACGCTGAGGGACTTGAGGGTATTATGAATGCATTGAAAGCAGGTGTAGACACCATTGAACATGGGAACTTAATGAATACTGAAGTAGCAATGCTCATGGCAGAGAAACAAGTATTCGTCGTTCCAACGATGGCGCCATTTTATTTATCTGCTAATTTCGGTAGTGAGAAGGGGTATCCAGACTACCATATTAAAAAATCTAAAGAGGTGCTCTCGGGAAGTTACAATGTGATTAACTATGTAAAGGAATATGGAATTCCCATTGCAGCAGGTACAGATTGTGGTGGACCAAACAAGCCACATGGTGCCGTGGTGTACGAACTGGAACTCATGGTTCACGCCGGATTAACGCCATTTGAAGCCCTCCTATCTGCAACATCCAACGCTGCTAAGGCCTGTGGGGTTGAAAATGAACTTGGTACTATAGAACCAGGGAAAATTGCAGATTTCATTGGGATAAAAAACGATCCCTTTGTTGATATAAGCGCATTACGTGATGTGGATACAGTTGTGAAAGAGGGAAGAATTGAAAAAAGATATAGTGTAGGTTGTGAACTAGAAAACGATCTATCCGGTTTAAAATTAGAACAAAATCATTTGATAAAAGTAACTACTTAATATAAATCTCTATCTATATTTTATGTGATTTGAAACAAGAACAAGATTCCTAATATCCTATACAACTTATTGTGTACATGACTAGTCTAGCATAAGTGAACGAAATCACTCTTCTTTAGTAAAGAAACGAGTTAATTAAAAACTGAAATTTATGTTGTTTAGGAGATGGCAAATATTCTATTATAGGGGGATGGTTTATGAAAAAGTTGATAATTGTTTTGATTGTCGGAATGATAACGCTTACAGGTTGTGTGGCAAATCCTAAGCCAGCAGTTGAATCAACATCGTCGGATAATACAACGGAAATTACAATTGCGGGTGCGGGAGGCTTAATCGAAAAAATGATTCGAGATGAAGTTGCCCCGAAATTTACGGAAAAGACAGGAATTAAAGTGAATTTTATAGCTGGTCTTTCTAGTGAAATTTTGTCAAAAGTTGAACTTCAGAAAAATGCACCTCAAATTGATATAGCGATGTTATCCCCAACAGATGTTCAAAGAGCTCAAAGCAAAGAGTTAATTGAATTATTGAGCACAAAGGAAGTTCCCAATTTGGCTAAAATTGATGAACGATTCGTCGCTGTAGATAACGTGAGTGTTCCGATTTTTGGATATACAATTGCCCCAGCCTATAACAAAGATATATTTGAAAAAGAAGGTATTGCACCAATTGCTTCATGGAATGATCTGATACGTCCTGAATATAAAGGAAGAACAGCCTTCTCAGATATTTCAAGTGATTTTACCTATACCATTCTTTATAATTTAGCATTTGCGAATGGGGGAAGCTTGGATAACATGGAGCCCGGTCTAGCAAAAGCAAAAGAAATGGCCGCATACTCTACAACCTTCTATAAAAACTCAACCCAAATGATACCAGCTCTTCAACAAGAGGCTGCTATTGTGACCGTTATGGGAAGTTATAATATTGCTCAAGTTGCTGATTCTGGTATCCCTTTACAGATGGTCGTACCAAAAGAGGGCTCGCCGTTATTAGCTAATAGCGCGACCATTGTGAAAAACTCGAAAAACAAAAAAGCTGCAGAGGAGTTCGTTGACTTATTAATTAGCCCAGAGATGCAGGAGCATTTTTCAGATGGTGGTTTCTATCCAGTAGTAGAAGGAGTAAAAACTTCTGATAGGTACCAATCGATTATTGGTATAGAAGAGAGTGATAATTTGTATCGACAAGATGTTCCGAAGCTTGCTGAAATTAGAGGTATATGGGCAGATAGATTTATGAAAGAAGTGACTCCAGATCTTGGGAAGAAAGTAGGGAACTAAATGCAAGATGTTTTGACAAAAGATGTAGAAATACGTGGGGTTAACAAATCATATGGTTCTAATCAAATTCTCAATGGCATTGATTTAGTTATCGAGCAAGGTGAATTGATCACCTTGCTCGGCCCTTCTGGATGTGGAAAAACAACGACTTTAAATGTAATTGCAGGATTTATTGAAGTGGATAATGGGGAAGTTTACATTAAAGGTAAGAAAATGAACAGTATACCCCCTTATAAGCGTGATTTAGGGATGGTGTTCCAAACGTATTCGCTATTTCCACATATGACTATTTATGAGAATTTGGAATTTGGTCTTAATATAAGGAAAATGGACAAAAGAGAAAAAAATAATGATATTAAGAAAATGTTGGAATTAGTTAGATTAACAGGTTTAGAAGATCGCTACCCTCGTGAGTTATCGGGTGGACAGAGACAACGTGTAGCTATTGCGCGAGCTTTAGTGGCAAAGCCTCAATTATTGCTATTAGATGAACCATTAAGTAACTTAGATGCAAAACTGAAACTTGAGCTTAGAACGKAAATTAAACGACTGCAAAAAGAAGTCGGTGTAACTACTATTTTTGTGACACATGATCAGGAAGAAGCCCTTTCTATGTCAGATCGAATTGTCATCATGAACGAAGGGAAAATTGAACAAATAGGGACACCAACGGAAATTTATGAAAAACCCCAAACAGAATTTGTCTTTCAATTTATTGGAAAGTCTAATCGTTTTAATGGTCATATTATTTCAATGGACGTTCAAACAATCCAAGTAAAGTTAGAAGATGGGTCATTGATAAGTGTGGATGCAAATAACGTAATGAAGAAAGAAAGTACATGTCAAATTGGGGATGAAGTAGTGCTTTATATCCGGCCAGAGAAAATTTCTATAACTTCTCGTGAAGATGAACAACTGGTTAACTGTTTATATACTAGAATTCTTCAAGTGAACTTTCTGGGGAACTATTGGGAGATTGAAGTTGAATGGAATGGTAAGTTGCTACAGTTATTCTGCCCTACGATAGAACCTGATTGGATAATAGGACATGAGGTGAGAATTGCATGGAAATCAACCGATTTGAAAATCAACCAAATTTAGATGAACTTAATACGAAAATACCGATGAAAGTTTTACCTAAAAAGCGCTCTAAATGGAGACGCTATCTCCCAGCGTATCTGCTTTTGTTTCCTCTATTATTAATTATCTGTGGTTTTTTCTTAGTACCAATGTTATATATATTGTACCTAAGTTTTATTGTAACCGATGGACTTGATACCAAAAATGCAGTTTTTAGTCTGCAAAACTATGTACAATTTTTTTCAGATTCCTATTTTCTTAAATCTTTGTGGCTAACGATTAAAATAAGTATTTACACGGTCTTGGTAACTCTTTTTCTTGGTTATCCTGTGGCACTTACTTTATTAAAGTGTTCACAACGAGTGAGAGGATATTTAATACTATTAATTGCTTCTCCACTATTAGTTAGTATCGTTGTTCGCAACTTTGGTTGGTATTTATTATTAACCCCTAATGGAGTAGTGAATAACCTATTAATGGCAGTAGGTATTATAGATTCGCCAATTAAAATATTGTTTTCGGAATTAGGTGTAATTATTGGCTTATCAAATGCGTATCTTCCATACATGATCTTAGCAATAGCAACTAGTTTATACAATATTGATCCCTCTCTTGTCAAAGCAGGTTCCATATTAGGAGCTGGTCCAATACGTTCCTTTTTGTTAATAATTTTGCCATTGAGCTTACCTGGGATAGTAGCAGGCAGTGTACTCGTATTTAGTTTATCTATGAGCTCGTACGTAACTCCTGTTCTTATGGGCGGAGCCAATGTTCCTATGCTACCGGTGGTTGCTTACGATCAAATTCTTAACTTATTACGTTGGACATACGGTTCAGCCATATCCTATGTTCTGCTAGGTGTTACAATGATTATTGTTAGCTTAACAACAAGGATATTTGAGATAGGGAAGTTCAAGGAGGTGTTCCGTTAATTGAAAATTTTAGCTAATTTAAGATTGTTCATTTCCGGTTTAACTATTTTCTTTATTATAATTCCAATCGTTGTGACGATTCCAGCATCTTTCACGAGTGCGGATTATCCGAGCTTTCCACCAAAAGGATTTTCGTTTCAATGGTATATGAAATTGTTAGATAGGCCAGAATTTATCAGTTCTTTTTCTTATAGTGTTCAGTTTGCGGTTTTAACAGCGATATTTTCCGTTGTTCTCGGAACAATAAGCGGGTTAGCTTTGGCTAAATATGATTTGCCAGGGAAATCATATTTAGTTTCGTTTTTAATGTCCCCTCTAACCGTACCTCAACTAGTTCTCGGAGTTGCTTTGCTTATATTTTTTACTCCAATGATGTTGGCGGGAACTCCAATTGGATTACTAATTGCTCACGTAATCATCAGTGTACCTTTCGTGATGCGTTATGTCCTAACAGGATTAAGTGGATTTGATTACACTTTGGAGCGAGCGGCAATGATTCTTGGTGCTAATCCTTTCCAGGTATTTTGGAAAATAACGGTCCCCCTAATTAGACCAGCCATTTTCTCAGGTGGATTGTTTGCCTTTTTGACATCCTTTGACAACGTGACGGTTTCTTTATTTATGATTTCATCGGATATGCGAACACTACCGATTGAAATTTTCTCTCATATGCAGGATTCGTTTGATCCATTAGTTGCAAGCGCTTCTAGTGTTGTGATATTAATCTCAGTTCTGCTTATTTTAATGTTGGATCGAATTCATGGGGTTGGGCGTCTTTTTGGTGGACCAAGTTAGGAACGGGATTACTTATAGATTCAAACCCTGAAGAACCAAGGGGGGCTTGGTTCTTCAGAAGTTCCTTTACCTTTCCTTGGTAAGTTATAAATATAAACGAAGAGATCTAAGCAATTTAGCAAACTGGAGGATTTAAATGGAGAATAATAGTCATAATAAAACACAACGATTAACAACTTTAGATAGTGCAATAGATGTTTTGTTAGCGTTAGATAGTGAAAATAGTAAGAGTATCAGGGAACTAGGGCAAGAGTTGGATGTTTCCAAAAGTACATTACACAGAATATTACAGACATTTGAATATAGAGGATTGATAAAACAAGATTCAAATACAATGAAATATTCGTTGGGGCTAATGATTCTTGAATTAGGAAAAGGGCTTAAAGAAACAAATGAATTAAGAAAAATTGCTTATCCATTAATGGAGCAGTTAAGAGATAAAACTGGTGAAACGATTCAATTAGCCATTCAACAAGATGATAAAATTGTTATTTTGGAAAATATAGATGGCACAAATTTATATCGATTGTTTTCTCAATCTGGAACAACTTTTCCATTAACTTACGGTAACTTTGGTAAAATATTTTTATCGAGAATGGATATGAAATATATTATCTCTATCATGGAAAAGCATCCTTTAAAAAAATACTCCCCAGCATCCATTATTGATCCAGAACTATTTTTAAAGAAAATCAGTGAGGTCAAAAGTGAAGGAGTATGTATTGGAATTGATGATCCAACAGAAGGCGCCTATAGTATTATTTGTCCAATATTTAATCATAGAGGGGAAACTGTAGCTGCAATTTCTGTAGCAGGAGTCAAAACATCGAATGCGCTTGAAAATATTCACCAAACAGAACAAGTTATTAGGAAGACTGCCCTATCTATTTCAAGAAAAATAGGGTATTCACCGTCTAATTCAGATATACAATAATATTTAATATTGATGTACTCTTAAAGGGGATTGACTGTTTGCTGAAAAGGGGGAAAGCTACATTCAAGAGACGAAAAAAATATTATGTTCTATGACTAAGCGAGTTTCCTAGATTTTTGATGGAAAACTCGCTTTTTCACATATATGCTTGATCGTAGTGTGTGTGGCCTCGTATTTTGCGATTATGGGCAATCTCTATTGTGATTCTCTATATGTTCAGCAAAAACGAACCAATACTGCTCATAATTATATATAAAGAATATGTCTTTCTAACCAAATAAAAAGACATTACGACCAAAGTATTTATTAAACTAAAAAATTGGTACAAAGACTGTTTGGTTAAGATATCAATTCAGTCTTTTTTATTACTTCAAACAACAAGTCTTTCAAAATTCTATGTTGCCTTTACCAGATATGTGTAAATGGAAATTCAAATATTGCTTTTACGAAAGAGAGGAATTCAAAATAATAAAGGTGATTTTTATGGACATCCAGTAGTGTTTACATTAATGCAAAAGAATTTAAACAGTAAATGATCCAACTTGGAGTTGACAACTTAACCAAACAAAATATGAAGTTTAATAAAGAAGGCTGCCCCAAAAGTCGTTAACTTGATTGACTAAGGGGTAGCCCTTTTGATTTGATTTGGTTTTGCTAGAAGGATAGAATCAGTTTTTAATTCCATAATGTAACATCCACTTCGTGCATAAAGGAAAGTAAATGATTAAGGAGTATGTACTTTTGTGCTGTACCCAATAAAGGATATGGGGTATATGCATGAATAGTGGAAATTTTTTTCAGTAATTAAAATAATGGTGAAAAATATTTACAATTATCAGAATTAATGATATAGTCTGTTTGTAAGCGATTTCAAATACGATTTTTAGGGTAGGGGAAAAGAATATGTTACTAGATAAGTATAAGGGTATTATTCCTGCGTTTTATGCTTGTTATGATGATTCAGGAGAAATATCACCAGAGAGAATAAAAGTATTAGCTAATCATCTATATGGAAAAGGAGTTCAAGGTCTCTATGTTGGGGGAAGTTCGGGAGAGTGTATTTATCAAAACCTTGAGGAAAGGAAAGCGACATTACAATACGTTTCTGAAAGCCTGAAGGGGAAACTTACGCTAATCGCTCATGTCGGAGCTCCATCAACGAAGGAAAGCGTGGAATTAGCGAAGTATGCGGAAGAGTTGGGATATGATGCACTTTCCGCTATACCGCCCATTTATTTTAAGCTACCAGAGAGTTCAATTGAAAAATATTGGACGGAGATAATGGATTCGACGGAACTGCCATTTATTATTTATAACATACCGCAAACGACTGGCTATAACCTTTCTATTAATCTGCTTACAAAGTTATTGAAAAATGACAAGCTAATTGGGGTGAAAAATTCTTCCATGCCTGTTATGGATATTGAAAGGTTTAAAGCTGCAGCACCTGAAGATTTTATAGTATTTAATGGACCTGATGAACAATATGTCTCTGGAAGATTAATTGGCGCGGATAGCGGGATAGGCGGCACATATGGTGTGATGCCGGAGCTATTCTTAAAAGCAGAAGAGTTTGTTGCGGCAGGTAACTTTTCCGAAGCTAGAAAAATTCAACGTGATATCAATGACATTATTATTGCATTATGTTCATTGAACGGTTCGATGTATTCCACGATTAAAGAAATCTATAAATTACGAGGGATTAATATCGGAAGTGTGAGAGGGCCATTGGAACCTGTAACTGGGGAAGATCTAGGGAAGATTGAAATCATTAAAAATATGATTGATATAGTCATGATGAAATTTGGAATAGAAAACTAATATCAAAAAGGGGTGTATGTGGATGAAAAAAGTAGGGTTCTATTTATTCGTTATCTTGAGTGTATTGTTTATTATCGGATGCTCACCTGAGAAAGATGAAGTTAAAGACGATGGTACAAAGTCGTCCAGTGATTCAGCAGTGACAACTGCAGCTAATGATGGCACATTAAATCTTGTTACTATTAATCCTAATGGGTTTGGCGAAAGAATTGAACCATTGTGGTTAAATAGGGGAGAAATACATCAAAGGTTAATGTTTAGAAGCCTGTTCTTACCAGATGTAGATTTGCAAAATTTAAATCCAGATTTAGCTGCAAGTTACGAGGTTTCAGACGATGGGCTTACGTACACAATTACGATGAAAGATGGACTTAAATGGCATGACGGGGAAGACCTAACTTCTGAAGACGTAGTGTGGAGTATAGAAACTGTGCTAAAAGGGACGCAAGTCAATGCGATTTATACAAATGCATTTTCTTCGATTGAAGGGGCAGCGGCTTGGATAGCAGGGGAAAGTGATAAGCTTGCAGGTATTACGACTGAAGGAAATGCAATAACAGTTAAGCTAGACAACCCAGTAGGGAACTTCCTACCTGTATTAGGGCAATTCGCAATATATCCAAAGCATTTATTGAAAGATGAAAATCCATTAGAAATTCATAATGCCGCTTTTTGGGAAAATCCAGTTGGGAATGGAATGTATAAATTAGAAAAACTGGAACCTGGAAACTTTGCTACATTTATTCCAGCTGAAACGTATGAAGGTACAAAGCCTAAAATTCAAAAAATTGTGTTGACGGCAGTTGCAGAACCAACTTCTGCAGCGAAAACTGGCCAAGTAGATTTCTTTAACACGAATGTTGCAGAGTTCATTGATAGCATGAAAGTTGTTGACAATTTCGTTGCACATCCTATCGATATTCTTTTTTACCGTTATTTCTTAGTGAATATGGAAGATACAGAAGGAAATGTTAATGAGAAAATGGCTGATAAGAGAGTTCGAGAGGCTCTTATGTATGGAATTGACAGAAAGTCATTAACAGAACAATTATATCCGGGCTTAGCTGCAGTCTTGAACACTGGTGTTCCACCAACTTTTGACGAAAGTTATACGGATGCTCCTGAATATGAATATAATCCAGAGAAAGCAAAAGAGCTTTTAAAGGAAGCAAACTTTGATTTTAATGAAACGATTAAGCTACGTTTTTACTATGGCGACCAAACATCCATTAACTTTATGACAGCTGTAGCGCAGTACTTGACAGAACTTGGAATGAAAGTGGATGTATTACAGTTCCAGGCAGACCCTACAACAGAACTTTACAAAGTAAGAGATTACGATATTGCACTTAAAGGGTTATCTTCATTTGGTTACGAGGAATGGTACGGTGAATACGAATCAACAAACTCAAATATGGTCAATATTTTTGGTCTTGATGGTATTTTTGACGATGGAGTCGCTAAGTTAAAAGAGACTGTTGATCCTGTGGAACGCAAAGGAATTCTTCAAGAACTTCAAAAACAAGAAGTGGAAAGTCTTTATAAACTTCCATTGTATACAGTGAATAGTTATTACTATGTAAATGAGGAAAAGCTTAAGACCGCAGGAATCTACGGAAACCCTTGGTATAACTACGATATGAAATTCGAAGAGTGGGAAATAAAATAATGGACTGAAAACAAATCGCAAATCAATACTTCTATGGATTTGCGATTTGTTTATATAGAATTCAGGTGGTGAAGTAAGTGTTAAAGTATATCATTCGAAAATCTTTAGTCACAATACCGATGTTATTTGTAATCAGTATTATTGTATTTTTCGCTATACAATTATCACCAATTGACCCTATAAGTTATTCAGCTTCACCGGATGTAGCAGTAGATTCGGAAAACTTAGAAGCGCTTCGGGAACATTTGGGATTAAATGATCCGTTATACATACAGTATTACCACTGGATCATTGCTGTTTTTAAAGGTGACTTTGGCTATAGCATTATAACTGGTCAACCTATAGCAAAAATATTAGCCTTAAAGTTGCCTGCAACCATTGAACTCTCATTGTTAGCCTTAGTAATTTCCACAATTATAGGGGTGGCTATGGGATTAATTTCTGCAATCAAACCGAATAGTATGAGTGACTATTTTTCTCGAAATGTTGCTGTACTAGGTATTTCAATTCCCGAATTCTTTTTTGGGATTATCATCATTCAAATATTTGCGATTCAACTAGGCTGGTTACCCATTAGTGGTCGTATCGGAGTAAATGATGTTACATTTTGGGATAGGCTCCCAAATTTGATACTTCCCTCTTTTACGTTGGCAATCGGAATGTTGGCCGTACTCCTAAGATATACAAGAAACTCCATGTTGGATGTTCTTAGTAAAGATTATATTAAGACAGCAAGAAGCAAGGGGATTCCAGAGTGGAAAGTATTTATATTTCATGCATTTCGAAACTCATTGGGATCAATATTAGTCATTCTCGCTTTCCGCCTACCAATGTTAATTGGGGGTTCAGTCATTATCGAAATGGTATTTATGTGGCCGGGAATTGGGAACGCAATAATAAGCGCGGTTTCATCGAGTGATTATCCTGTAATTATGATTACGACAATGATGCTTGCATCGGCAATATTGGTAGCAAGCTTTTTAGTGGATGTGCTTTCCGCATTTTTAGACCCAAGAATCCGACTTGAATAGTGAGGTGGCTATGACTATGAATATGACTACTTCAGCAATAGAAGTAAAAGTAAAAAAAACTAGTCTCTTGAAAATTAGAATAAAAAAAATGCGGTCAAATAAATTAGCGACCATAGGTTTACTAGTTTGTATCGGTATGACCCTATTATCGGTATTTGCCCCATTGATAACAAGTTACGATCCAGCACAAATGAATCTTTCTAATATTACACAAGCTCCAAGTGCAGAGCACATTTTTGGGACGGATAAGTTAGGTAGAGATGTATTTGCCCAAGTTCTATATGGAGGACGTGTTTCCATATATGTTGGTGTTTTAAGTGCTTTAGGTGGAACGATTATTGGTGTTCTAGCAGGTGCTATCGCTGGTTACTTTGGTGGGAAGGTTGATAGCATACTTCTAAGATTTTCAGAGATTTTCATGACATTCCCGCAACTAATATTAGTTCTAGTGTTAGTATCCCTTCTTGGTCAGGGGGTAAACAATCTAATTATTGTGTTTGTCATTACAGGGTGGATGACGACATTCCGTCTAGTAAGAAACGAATTCTTAACTGTAAGGGAAGAAACGTATGTGAGTGTATGTCGTTCTTTTGGAATTCCTACTTCTTCCATCATATTTAAACATATGCTACCGAATACAATGAGTCCAATTATTGTAGCATTTACAGTAAACGTTGCAGGTTTTATCTTGGCAGAAGCAGGATTGAGCTTCTTAGGTCTTGGTGTTCCTGTTACAACACCAACGTGGGGGAATATCATGAATGCAGCACAATCAATTGATGTTGTCACAAACTATTGGTGGCTATGGTTAGCACCAGGGATAGCGATTTCATTGTTTGTTTTGGCGATAAACTTCTTAGGAGATGGATTACGAGATATTTTAGATCCTAAACAGTGAGGGATTAATTATGAGAAAACTAAATTCAATATTAAAGGTAGAAAATTTAACTGTCTCATTTAGTGATGGAAAAGAATCAACAAAGATTTTAAAAGATGTTTCATTTTCAGTATTCAGTGGTAAGATGTTGGCGATTGTCGGGGAATCAGGATGTGGAAAAAGTGTCACTGTTCACTCTATTATGCAGTTGTTACCTAAAAATGGTAAAATTGATAGTGGAAAAGTACTTTTTAATGACGGAGGAAATGAAGTAGATTTAGTCAGTATGAAAAAGTATGGAAAACAGATGAGATCGATGCGTGGACAGAAGATTGGTATGGTTTTTCAGGACCCAATGGCTTCCTTGAATCCAACTCATCAAGTGGGAAAGCAAGTAATGGAGAATTTAATGCAGCATTATAAAATGCCTAAAAAAGAAGCAAGGGATAAGGTAATTGAGTTATTTAAATTGTTAGGAATTCCTGATCCAGAACAGCGCATAAAAGATTACCCTCACCAATTTAGTGGAGGTATGCGACAAAGGGTAATGATTGCAATCTCCATGATTTGTAATCCGAATTTGTTAATTGCCGATGAGCCAACTACAGCTCTCGATGTAACGATTCAGGCTCAGATTATGGATTTAATGAAGGAACTCCAAGAAAAACACGATAAATCAATCATATTAATTACACATAATATGGGTTTGGTGGCGGAAGTAGCTGATTTTGTAGCTGTTATGTATATGGGGAGAATTGTTGAGTACGGTACGGTAAGAGATATATTAAATAATCCAAGCCATCMATATACGCAATCGCTATTGAAATCAGTACCAGTTATGGGATTAGACAAAAATAAAAGGCTAGCAACAATTAGAGGAACTACTCCCAACCCGAAAGATTATGTGAAAGGATGCGAATTTGCAGGTAGATGTGATTTTGCAATGGAAAGTTGTCTAACAAGAGATATTCCCGACATTAACTTAACTAATAGCCATCAAGTAAGGTGTCTTTTAGTGGAAGAAAGTAAGGAAGTGATTGCAAAATGACTACATCTAAAAGTGAAGAGATGATTTTCAGTATTAAAAACTTGAAAACACATTATCCAGTACTTGGGGGTTTTTTCAGAAAACAAATTGGAACGGTGAAGGCAGTAGATGACGTTACGATAGATGTTCGAAGAGGTGAAACGTTGGGGATTGTCGGAGAGTCTGGCTGCGGAAAGTCAACTCTGGCTAAAACCATGATGTTATTGGAAAAACCAACCGAGGGAAAAATGCTCTACGATTTTAATGGAGAACAAAAAGATGTAACCAAATTAAATGCTGGAGATGTGTTTGATTTTAGAAGTCGTGTACAAATGGTTTTTCAAGATCCATACTCTTCTCTCAATCCATCAAAAAGAATCATAGAATCATTTGATGAGCCACTTAGAGTACATGGGTACAAGAATCCGGCGGAAAGAAAACAACGAATTATTGAATCACTTAGAATGGTAAATCTTAGTGAGGATTATTTATATCGGTTTCCCCATGAATTTTCGGGTGGTCAAAGACAGAGGATTAGTATCGCAAGAGCATTATGTATTAATCCTGAACTTATTATTTGCGATGAACCCGTATCGGCACTTGACGTATCAATCCAGGCACAAGTTTTAAATTTAATGAAAGAAATTCAAAAAGAACTGAACCTGACATACGTTTTTATCGCACATGATTTAAGTGTTGTCCAGTATATGAGTGACCGTGTTGTTGTCATGTATTTAGGGAAAATCGTGGAAATTTCTGAAGCATCCAATTTACATGTTAACCCACTTCATCCTTATACGGAAGCATTGCTCTCTGCGGTACCTGTGCCAGTTGTTAATGAAGGAAAGAGTAAACGAATATCTTTAACAGGCGATGTTCCAAGTCCGATCAATAGACCATCTGGATGTCCATTTAGTAACAGATGTCCGAAAAGAATGGATATTTGTACGCAAGTTGAACCTCAATTACATTCATATGGAGAGGAAGACCATCAAGTCGCCTGTCATTTATATACGAAAATAAATGGATAAAGGAGTTATTGAGATGCATAAAACGACCAAGTATTTATTCCTAGACTCTGGAATTGTAAATTCCCATTATGGTGATAATGTTGAAATGCGTTTGAATACGATTCAAAAAGATGAAGTGAATAATCCGCTTTTTACTGAGGAGTTTTTTTCTAATCCATCAAAGAGTTGGGAAGTTCGTTACGATAATTCTTATCCCAATGTATTTTATGATTCACATGAAAAAATTTATCGATGCTATTATACTTTATTTTTGAAAGATGATCATTCAGCATCAACCCCTTTAGATAAAAGACCTGGAAAGCAATACCGACCTAGTTCAAAAAGAGTTACTGGATTCTGTTATGCATTTTCAAAAGATGGAGTCAATTGGGAGAAACCGAATCTAGGATTGGTCGAATTTAATGGAAGTAAAGATAATAATATTATTTTTAGGAATGCACATGGTTCTTGTGTATTTTTAGACGAGGAGGAGACAGACCCTAGGAAAAAATACAAACTCTTGACAAAGATAGAGTATTCTCACGATAACCACTTTATGGCTGTTGCCTATTCTAAGGATGGGATTCATTTTGGAGAACCTATTCCGTGGCCAAACTTCAATCCTCAAGCAGATACATATAATTATTTTTTTAGAGATCCTGTGACACGGAAATTCATTTTGATTACACGTATTTGGAAAAACGGATTGAGGATCGCTGCCAAATCTGAAAGTGTAGACTTTATTCATTGGTCGAAACCAGTTGAAATAGCGAGAGGTCAAGGATCTGAATCCCAAGTTTACTCTATGCCCATTTTCCGTTATGAAAATATTTATCTAGGATTGCCTTCAATGTATAAAGAAGGTGACCGTTCAGATGATGATTTTGATACGGTTGATTTGAAACTAAACTTTTCAGTCGATATGAACAACTGGGAGTTTGTTGCACCTAAGGAGAACTTTATAGTGCGAGGAAAAGGGAAGTATCCAACTGGTGAGTTTGATTGTGGATGTATTTTCTCTAGTACACCTGTTGAAATTGATAATAAAATCTATTTTTATTATATGGGTGGTAATGGTCAGCATACGAACTTCCGTGAAACTTCATTTGCAAGAGGTTATATAGAAAAAGATAAATTTGCTTATTACGCACCTAAAAATGAAGCAAGCAAATCAATTGTGCTAACATCTGCTTTCAATTTCTTTGGTGAACAATTAAGTATATTGGCTGACTTAGAAGAAGGCGGGTCCATTCAGTACGAAATTGTAAAACGCAACTCATTAGAATCTATAGAAGGTTTTGGTATAGCGGATTGTGAGCCAATTATCGCATCGGGTTGGAGTTCAATGAAGTTTAAAGACAAACAAATAACAGACGTAGGTAATGAGCCTTTCTGTATTCGATTTACTTTTGAAAGAGCGAAATTATATGCACTTGACGGTTTCTTAAATGTCTTGAAGAAAAAGTATAATCAATAATAAAGAGTAAAATTCAAGGAGTTTTCTACTATGACTAAACTTGAAACACAAGCAATTTTCTATCCCAATTATGCTGGTTCGAAAGCATATCGAATTCCATCAATGATAACAACGAGTAAAGGGACAATTATTGTTGGAATTGATGCAAGGATAGTAGATCAAAGGGACAATCCTAATAAAATTGAAACGGCGATTAGGCGAAGTAATGACAATGGAAAAACATGGGGGTCGATTCAAAAACTTGTTGCTTTTGCTGGAGAGGGACTAGATGGTGCGGCTGCTATTGATACGGCTCTATTAGAAGATGAAGTGACTGGTACGATTTTTATGATTTTATGTCATACTCCAGGTGGAATTGGTCTTCGGACTTGCGAAACTGGGATTGGTTTTGATGCAAAAGGACGTAGGAAACTATTTGACAAAGACGGAATGCTTTATTTACTGTCCGAGGACGGCAAGGTTTATGATTCAACGGAGAAAATAACTAATTATACAGTTGATGCCCAAGGGTACGTTTACGAGGACAGTAAACCAAGTGGCAATATGTATTATAAAAAAGGAATTGATCCAAATGAAACTTTACTTGAAGGGAGAACATCTTTTTTACAAATGATTCAAAGTGAAGATGATGGACTTACCTGGTCAGAACCAAGGGAGTTAAATCCATTCGTGAAAGAAGAGTGGATGCGCTTTATCGGATCTGGTCCAGGGCGTGGACTACAATTGAAACATGGCGAAAAAGCTGGACGTTTGGTGTTTCCAATCTACTTCTCCAATGAAGAGGGTCACTTATCATGTGCATGTATATATAGTGACGACCATGGTGTTACTTGGAAGAGAGGTGAATCGCCAAATGATAGAAGAGAGCTGGATGGAAAAGTTCTTTCCGCAAAAGAAATCTCTGATGTGAAGCAGTATTTAACTGAATCTCAAGTTATTGAATTGCCGAATGGAGATCTTAAATATTATATGAGAAATCACTATGGACTTCAAAGAACTGCCATGGCGAAGAGTACGGATGGGGGCGAAACTTGGGGGAAAGTGACATTTGACATGACTTTGTTAGATCCAATCTGTCAATCTAGTGTAATACTTTATCCTGATCAATGTGATGGCAAGGTACGGGTATTATTCTCTAATCCAGCCAATGAAAATAAACGAACAAAAGGTACGGTTCGCTTGAGTGAGGATGGAGGGGTAACCTGGCCGTATAAGAAAGTGATTGAAGACGGCTATTTTGATTATTCTTGCTTAACGATCCTTCAAAACGGCGAAATTGGTGTCATTTATGAACATATCTATGATGATAGTGATTTAAATAACATGGATATTCGGTTTGGTACATTTACGTTGGATTGGTTGAAATCATAATAAATCGTTTACTTCAGCATAAAAAAATACGTAATAGGCGGTGTCCTAATGAAACCTATTTTGTTGAATTCACAAACAATACGAGGTGCCTTGTCACTCGAAACAGACGGTGAATTTACTATTCCTTGGCGAATTTTTCATGAAGAAAAAGAATTCTATACGCCAAATCTACTTAATGGAACTGCAGAAATACCTGCTGGTGTTCGAATAACATTTGAAACAAACGCATCAAACATAACAGTGGAAATCGCGGTATCTGAAGCTGAAGTTGAATTCGATCTTGTGATAGATAAAGCATTCGTGAAAACAATTATTGTGAATTCAGGGGACACAACTTTGACTGTAGATGGTCTTTCGGTAAGCACTAAACTTGTGGAAATTTACTTGTCGCAACAACGAAAAGTAGCGTTAAGAAATGTTTATATTCCCGATGAAGCAAATTGGAATGTTTATTCATCCCAAAGGAAGAAGTGGATTACATATGGGAGTTCTATCACTCAATGCACTGCAGCAGAAAGTCCTTCGAAAACTTGGCCAGCTATTACCGCGAGTGAATTGGATCTTGATTTAATTTGTCTGGGATATAGTGGGCAATGCCATTACGAGCCAATGATAGCCCGAACAATTAGGGATACGCCTGTTGATTTCATTTCCCTATGTGCGGGAATAAATATTTTCGGTGCAAATAGTTACAATCACCGAACATTCCAAGCCATCATCATTGGATTTATTAAAATAATTCGGGAAAAGCATATAGCTGTTCCAATTGTTTTAAGTTCTCCTATCTTCGGAACATTTAGAGAAGAAACTCCTAATTTGGTTGGATTTACTCTAATTGAAATGCGAGAACTGATAGAGGAAATTGTAGATATATTCAGGAGAAATGGTGATAAGTATATTTACTATGTGAATGGATTGGATATTCTGAGTGCAGAAAATGAAAGTTTACTCCCAGATGGCCTTCATCCTAATGCAGAAGGATATAAACTGATGGGACGCAAGTACGCAACAAAGTTTAATACTTATTTTAACTAGATAAAAAATGGTGGAAAAGCCCATTGGCAATTTATGAGCATGGAGTTGTATTAATATGAAAACTAAAAAGGCAATTTTTGCATCAATAAAAGGGGAACTTATTGTTTCATGTCAGGCACTTCCCGAAGAACCCATGCACAGTTCGTTTATTATGGGGAGAATGGCTTATTCAGCGATGAAAGGTGGAGCTAAGGGAATTAGAGCCAATAGTGTAGAGGATATTAGAGAGATTAAACAAACGGTAGATTTGCCTATTATCGGGATTATTAAAAATGTATATGAGAACTCTGATGTGTTTATCACCCCAACATTTAAGGAAATAGATCTTTTGTATCGTGAAGGTGTAGATATCATTGCCATAGATGCTACGAAGAGAAGAAGACCTGATGGCAAAACAATAAGCGAGGTTTATCCCCTTATTAAAGATAAATATAAGGATCAATTATTCATGGCAGATTGCTCTACGTATGAAGAAGCAAAAACCGCCTATGAATTAGGATTTGATTTCATTGGTACAACGCTAAGTGGTTATACAGACTACACCCAGGAGGTTAACTTACCAAACATGCAATTGATGGAAAGATTAGTGAAAGATTTTCCTGTGCCAATCATTGCTGAAGGTGGTATTTGGACGCCAGAGGAACTTAAGCACGTATTCGACCTTGGAGTTTACTCAGCAGTTGTTGGAACAGCCATTACAAGACCTATGGATATTACAAAAAGGTTTATTGAGGCAATAAAATAAGGTATGTAGGATGAAGTAAATGAAAATAGTAGCAGTAGATATTGGAGGAACTTCGATTAAAATATGCCTATCCGATGAGCATGGGAATATTTCTTCGTTTAAAGAGATTGATACGGAGGCTAAAAAGGGTGGACCACATTTAATCGAAAATTTGATTGAAGTAATAGCAGAATCTTATAAAGGCCTTGATGCCATTGCTATTAGTACAGCTGGACAAGTAAATAGTGAAGAAGGATCAATCATTTATGCGAATGATAACATTCCAAATTACTCGGGGATGAATATAAAGGGTATTTTTGAAGCGAAGTTCGATGTTCCCGTGAATGTAGAAAACGATGTAAATGCGGCTGCTTTAGGGGAAAAGTATTTCGGAGCGGGAAAGGAATTTAATGATTTTCTCTGTTTAACTTATGGAACAGGTATTGGGGGCGCCATTGTCATTAACTCTACAATTTATAAAGGTCTTAATGGAGTTGCAGCTGAGTTTGGTCACTTAATATTACATCCTGGAGGAGAAAAATGTAATTGTGGACATCAAGGCTGCTATGAAATGTACGGATCTACTAGAGCATTGGTGAAGAATGCGATGGAGCTAGACAGTAAATATGTCAATGGGCGAAAGATTTTTGAAGGTCTTGAACAAGGTGATACGAAATTAGAAAAAGTACTGAATAACTGGGTGGATGAAGTTGCCTACGGTTTAGTTTCATTAATTCATATTTTTAATCCGCCAGCAATTATTATAGGCGGCGGAGTGATGGAACAAGAAAGGCTATTAGTATTGATAACAAATAAAGTAAAAAAATTAATGATTGATAGTTTCTCCGATGTGAAAATAGTGAGAGCTACTCTTGGAAATAAAGCTGGATTACTAGGTGCAGTATCGCTTCATTTTTCAAGGAATGACTAGGGGGAAAAGCTTAATGACCAAAATAGATATACTTTCACTAATTCAGTCAAGATACCATACCTTTACGAATACAGAGAAAAAAGTGGCCGACTATATCGTTGAAAACATAAAAGATGTGATATATATGTCGATTACCGACTTGGCTGATGCTTGTAATGTAGGAGAATCAAGTGTATTCAGATTTTGCAAAACACTAAAACTTAGAGGTTATCAAGAATTTAAAATCGCTTTAGCTCATAACACTTCCTTAGAAGATGAAATGCCACAACTTTCGAGTAAAATTACGATGCAAGATACAATTGAAGAATTATCGTCCAAAATTCTAACAGCAAACGTAAATGCACTGACCGAGACACATAATCAAATTAATATAAATGATGTGTCTAATGCTGTTGAGATGATTATTAAGGCAAATAGAATCCACTTCTTTGGCGTCGGAGCATCATTAATGACTGCGTTGGAAGCGAAGAATAAATTTATGAGAATAACAAATAAAACAGAATGTACGATTGATTCTCATCTCCAAATAATGTCAGCCTCATTAATGACAAAAGATGAGATTGCTGTGCTTATTTCTTATTCCGGTTCGACTAAAGATATCATTCAAGTGGCAAAGGTTGTTAAGGAAAGAGGAGCAAAGATTATCGCCATAACTAGATTTGCCAAATCTCCTCTAACGAGTTACTCAGACATTACGCTACTATGTGGGTCCAATGAAGGTCCGTTGCAAGGTGGGAGTTTATCAGCTAAAATATCACAACTATATTTATTGGACCTTCTTTATGCTGAGTACTTTAAGCGAACTAAAAAAGAATCGAGTATTAACAAAGAGAGTACTGCAAATGCGGTTATAGAGAAGATGTTGTAATTTATTCCTTGCCGATTAAGAAGTTTGTAAAGGAAATCATCACAAGATTGCCACTCTACCAGCATAGGTTGGGACCTCTTCAACCTATGCTAGTAGAGTAGCAAGTATTATCTTAATGAAATAAAAGGAAGAAAAATTCCATTTACTGAAGTCATTCAGAAAATTACATTGTGGTTTTTTCATAAGGAGAGACTATTTGTGGGAAAAACTTTATTAATATCAAATATTATAATCGCGGATTCGACGAAAGAGAGTATTTTTGGAGACGTTTTTTTGGAAAATGGAAAAATTATAGAAGTTGCAACTTCTATCAAAAAAAATGCGGATACAAACATTGATGCCGCTGGTAAAGGGTGGATCTTAGTCCCAGGATTTATTGATATTCATATCCACGGTGCATCAGGCTTTGATGTAATGGATGCAACAATAGAAGCGTTAAGTGGTTTGGCAAGTGCACTTCCTCAAGAAGGCACGACTAGTTTTTTAGCAACGACAATGACGCAAACGGATAAAAATATTGGAAAAGCGTTACAGAATGCAAGTCTTTTTACTGCGGACGAGGCGCAGGCTGAAATGTTAGGTATTCACTTGGAAGGCCCTTTCATCTCATCTAAAAGGGCTGGCGCCCAACCGATTGAATATATTCTACCGGCCTCATTTTCCTTATTTAAAAAATGGCAAGAACAGAGTGGAAATCGTATTAAACTTGTAACAGTAGCTCCTGAAATAGATAACGGGCTTGCTTTTATTGAGGAACTGACTGCAAATAACATCATTGCATCGCTCGGACATACAGATGCGACATTAGAAAAAGTTGGCAAAGCGGTTACAGCGGGAGCAAGACATGTGACTCATTTATACAACCAAATGAGCCCTTTTCATCATCGAGAACCTGGAGTGGTAGGGGCTGCTTTTTTGGAAAGAAAATTGACGGTTGAAATGATTGTTGACCTGATTCATAGCTCGCCGAAATCCGTTGAACTTGCTTTTCGGCAAAAGGGCGCAAGTCGAATTATTTTAATAACGGATGCGATGCGGGCAAAAGGACTTGCACCTGGTACTTATGATTTAGGTGGACAGGATGTCGTGGTTACTCAAGAGGATGCACGGCTTGCTGATGGAACACTAGCCGGGAGCATTTTAACAATGGAAAATGCAGCGAAAAATATGAGGCTGGTAACAGACTGTACATTGTCTGAGCTAGTTGCGATGACATCTACAAATGCTGCATTACAGCTAGGACTGTCAAATAAGGGCAAGATAGAATCGGGAAAAGACGCAGATTTAACCATTATAGATGAAGAATGGAATGTTCAAGTGACCATTTGTCGAGGGAATATTGCATATACAAAGGGGAGACAATTATGCAGGTGATTGTGCTCGATAATTACAATGCAATTAGTGAGCAAGCGGCACGATTGGTAGAAAAGAAAATTCAAGAAAATGACCAATTAGTACTCGGACTTGCAACAGGAGCAACCCCGCTTGGTTTGTATAAAAATCTGATTAGTGGTTACAACACGCGTGGCATTTCATATAAGAATGTGAAGACAATAAACTTAGATGAATATTTAGGTTTAGAAAAAAATCACCCGGAGAGTTATCATACATTCATGTCTGAGAAGCTATTCAAACATATAGATATAGCAATAAAAAATACATTTATTCCTGACGGCAAACCAAGTTCCGCTGAAGAGGAATGTATGCGTTATGAAGAGATAATTAACAGTGTAGGTCCAGTCAATCTACAAATATTAGGAATTGGAACAAATGGTCACATTGGTTTTAATGAACCAGGAACCGACCCACATAGGTCAACCCATGTAGTAAAACTAAAAACATCTACTAGAGAAGACAATGCACAATTCTTTCGGTCCTTAAACGATGTTCCGAAGTATGCAATTACCATTGGAATCCAAACAATATTAAAAAGTGAGCAAATTATTTTATTAGCATCTGGAAAAAGTAAAGCAAAAGCGGTGAAAAGGTTGTTGGAAAAAAGTATTGATAAGAATTTTCCTGCATCTTTTTTGTGGAAGCATAATAATGTTACGCTAATTGTGGATCGAGACGCATACCATCTTGTTCAAACAATAAATTAGTGAAAATACCGCGTTTAATAAACCACCCCAGATTATTAATTTTAAGCACTCACGGTGGTTCAAACTTTTTAATTTGTTACCTCATACAAGTTGAAAATGGCCCTTTGCAGCAATATATGCTGGATTGTTTTGGAATTCAAGTAACGATGAACGGCTCTGTTATTTCATGAAAATTAATATATGAAACTGATAAACTTAGGAATAGCTACTCACATAAAGCACGGTGGTGGCTGAACTCCCGTATGAGGCATTTAGTTTAATTGCACAATTTAACTTAGTGCTAATAGAGGTACTTACACTAATAACAAGTGTAGTCGTCTACCTTTACAAAAAAGAAATAGCCACCCTGCCGACTAAGGAAGATAGCTATTTCCAAAACACTTTATGATGGTCAGCCGCTATTTTTGCGGCATGTGATTGCTTTAACTGAGTGTTGACAGCACTCGGTCTTTTTATTCTACGTTTAAGTTTATCCTATTTATACAAAAAAACAAATCACTAGCTCGAATATGTCCTGTGCAAGAGGCATTTGAAAGCAATACTAAATTATCATTGAATCGTGTGTAACATTTATTTATTGAAATGATATACATCCCAAATATCTGTTGTTTCAGAACCAATATACCAAGCTGCTACACCGCCCAATTGATATTGGTTGGCTAAGTCAATACGAAGCTGAATCGATTGTTTGTCCTCCAACCAAATTTGGTGTTTCTCTCCATTTGCAGTGTACTCTACATAATTCTGCTGCGTATTTATATCCCAAATCTTTTTTAGACCTTTTGAGGAAACGATTTGCTTAACTTCCGTCATTGTGCGGTCGATCCCTATTACTTTTTTCGTTGTTAAATTAGTTACCCATTCTCTCGTGTAAAATGGTACTCCTAATACGATTTTATGGGAGGGTACCTCATTCATTAAAAGCTCCACACCTTGTTTAGTCCATGGAATAGAAGCTACAGAACCTGCTATTGGACTAGTTGCCCAATGTTCTTCATAACCCATCATAACAATATAGTCAGCAACTTCACCTAGCTTTTTCCGATCTAAGCTGCCTGACCAGAATGGATCGATGTTTTCTCTTGTAACATCAACAGAGACTTTAATATTATGTGGCTGAAGAGCTTTTTTGAGTTCGGTTATGAAAAGGACAAAATCTTGTTTGTTTTTCGGATCAATGTTTTCGAAGTCCACATTAATCCCATCACTCTTCGTTTGAACTAAAGAGTTCTTAAGAGCCGACACTAATTTCTGACGGTTTTTAGCATTATTTAATACTAAATCTGTCAATACTGGATCAAATTTATTCCCAAATAATGGCCATACTTTTTTACCTTTACTATGTGCGTCTTTCAAATAGTTAGTATCCGCATTAATGGAAACAAAATTGCCAGATTTACTTAAAGTATACCAACGGGGCGACACCACATTTAAATTGACATGGTTTAATTGCTCTGCATAACTTTTTGTTCCACCATTATATTTCCAACCCATAACGATTCGTTCCTGATTCTTTTGTTTTATATTGGACTGTTGAATCCATCCTGTTTGCCCGCCTAACAACTGAATTTGCAAGTAATTATTGGGAATAAATAATTTTTGTCCAACAAGAATGGTTGAAGAACTCAATTGGTTCAATTTAATCAAATCATAAATGGATATGTTATACTTTTGGGAAATTTTCCATAAAGTATCTCCGGATACGACCGTATGGAGAATGGTAGGGGATAAATCTCCCGGTACTGTAGTCAGAATAGGAAATTCTTCTCCTTTTTTTAGTGTGGTGATTACGGTTGAACCTTGTTTAGGCAAACTTAATACTTTAACATTATCTATTTGAACAGTCCCAACTGAAAGTGATTTGCCAGAAGCTTCTCCTTTGGTTGGCGCGAAACTTACTAATAAAATTAATATAATGATACTATGAAGTACTTTTTTCATTTCATCTCATTCACCTTTAGTTTGAAAGTAGTGTAGAACTATCATAGATTACTATAGATTAAATGTAATAGATACAGGTACTTTGTGGTAGAAGAACCAGTGTTAGATGATGCAATCTAATAAAGGGTTTTACGAATGATTTGGCGAATATTCCATTACAATTCCCGTAGATATTCTTCGTAAGATTAAAAACCAAGATTCAGAATTGAACCTAAGTTGTGTATCACAGGGATGACTTCAATAGAAAATAGCTTTTTACTCATCGTGAGGTGATAGGTATTTTAAATATTTGGCCATAATATGTTAAAACGTTTGATTCACCAATATGGAAAATGGGTAAAAGAAAAGGGAAGGATGTGGGAGCTGTGATATATGTAAAAATGATCGTTCAAGTACTTGCCATCTCAATATTTATCTTTTATGTAAGTGGGCGATTGATGGGATCGCAAATAAACTTTATAAAGCGGATCATGTCGGTTCTCGTGAGCGTCGCTTTTACGTCATTTGTATATTGGTACTCCTATTTACGTTATACTGCGTATTTGAATGATGTGTATGTATTGATGGATATTAGGACGCTCATTTGGATTGGTAGTATGTTACTCATTTCGATGTTGCTGTATTTGTTTTTCGAATTGTTTGATCCGCTTGCGATAGGGGAAAAAGGGGAAAGATTAACTAGGCATAAGTCACCTATTTTACGATTACGGAATCAATGGAGGAGCCAAAAGAGGCTGGCGCAAGTAATGCAAATTGCGATGAAAAATGGGATTTCGCGTACGCTTAAATATGCACGTCATCGTGAAAATGACCATGAATTGGCGATTGCTTTTCGAGATACACTTGAGGAATCTGGAGGAATATTCATCAAATTTKGGCAAGTGTTATCTACTCGTAATGATTTATTTCCAACTGCTTTTGTGCAAGAGCTAGGCACACTTCAGCAAAACGTCAAACCCCTTTCGGAAGAGCAAGTAAAACGCATTTTAGAAAAAGCTTTGCCATATAAAATGGAAGATGTGTTTTCAAAATTTGATATGATGCCCATTGCTGCTGCATCGATTGGGCAAGTACATAAAGCAGTACTGAAGATAAATAATGAGGAAGTGGCCGTTAAATTATTGCGTCCCGATGTAAAAGAGATGATGCGGGACGATTTAACGATATTAGTGCAGTTTGCCCAATGGGTTTCGGATCGCTCGAAGTGGGCAGAAAGTTTAGGTTTTCGGGAACTAGCAACTGGCTTTGCGGCAAGCTTTCGCGAAGAAGTAAATTTTGATATTGAAATGCGCAACACGATGCAAATAGCCACTGCATTGAAAAAAAGTTCCTACAAGATGAAAATTCCATATGTTTATACAGAGTATAGTAATAGCCAATTAATTGTGTCGCAATTTGCGAAAGGACAAAGTATTACTAGTAAGGAGACAATATTTGAAGCTTTACATGTAGATAGAGAAAATTTCGCTCGTACAGTATTGTTTTCTTTTTTTGAGCAGATGCTCTATTCGGGAATTTTCCATGCGGATCCGCATCCTGGGAATATCTTTATTGACAAGTATGATGGTAATCCTATTTTGTTGGACTTTGGTGCTGTTGGGCGTTTAGCCGAGCCGCAACAAGAAGGGATTAAGTTATTTCTCATGGGAATACAACAAAATGATGCGAATATTTTATATGATGCAATGACCTTACTTGTGGAAGAGCATGACCATATTGACCGTTTAAAAATGGAACAGGCGATGGCTCAAATTTTGCTTCGCATTTCATATGTTCAGCGTATACCAACGGAGGAACTTATTCATTCTCTCTTTGCTGTTGTCCGAGATTTCGGTTTATCGTTTTATCCATCGGTCGGGCTTGCTCTACGCTCGCTTATAACGCTAGATGGGACTTTACATTTGATCAAAGCAGATTTTGACTTGTTCACGGAAGCAAAAGACTTTTCGAAGCACTATATTACGAATATGCTAAAAAAACCGTTTAAAGAGCCAATTGCAACGAAAGAACGATTAGAAGAAGAGTTTGCCCTATTACTACCAGCACTACGTAAAATTCCTAGACGAGTCGATAAACTGATTCAAAGAGTGGAAAGTGGAAAAATTACCTTGCACCATGATGTATTTTCCGATAAACACAATGCATTGTTCGTGACACAATTGTTTTCTCGTTTTGTATTGTTATTTGCTGGTATTACCTTTGGGTTTATTTCAGTTGCGCTTCTGGCAATTGGTCAAATTATCGAAGAACCCTATAGTGTGTACATGAATTCTGCCGCATACGTGGGATTATTTTTGTGTGCAGTATTGCTCGTTCGTTTATCAATTCAAGCAATACGGTTGATGAAACGTGGATAGCATATTAATCGGTAGGGAACAAAGTGCTAAATAGGGATAAAACACTCATTTTTAAAAATTCTAAATATGGTATACTTTTTTCATTATTAAAGGAACAAATCGTGTGGATTACTTATATTTGTTTACATCGAATATTATTATCAACGGGGTAACAAGTAAAAGTATCTTTCAGTTCCAGCATGCCAAATGTGGGGGACAGGAGGATAATAAATGCTAGAAAGTTTTTTGGTCAATATTTTATTTATTGTTTTACCAATGTTACTTATCAATGTTTTTTTTGATATGAGTGAAAGACGATATGAACGATTGTTTTTCTTGTTTTTTTTCTCGCTCTCGATGATCCTATGTATGAGTTATCCTTTTATTCTTGAAGCTGGAGTACTATATGATTTGCGATATATCCCATTTACTATAGTAGCGTTATACGGTGGATATAAAGGCGTATTCCCGCTTTATATTCTATTAAATATACAGCGATTTTTAATAGGTGGGGAAGGTACGCTTCAGTCCTTCCTAATGGCAACAACTATTTTTATACTGCTACCGCTAGTAGCTAAGCGTTTTAAAGCGTATCATTCAAAAAAGCGGATTCTCATTGGTGTATACAGTGCGGTATTAGTAGTTTTATTTTATTTAGTATCATTATCCCTTTTTTTGGGGAATTTAACGTCTGAATTTTGGACGCTTGCTTTTTATGCATTATTAATCCAAGCAAGTGTGATGGCGATAAATCTAATTTTAATAGAAAAAATGATATCTAATAAAAAGAAGCGAGAATACATCCTTTGGGCGGAGCAGCTACATGTTATGGGAGAGCTCTCAGCAAGCGTTTCCCACGAATTACGAAACCCTTTAACTGCGATGAAAGGGTTTCTACAATTATTAGCTACCTCTAAAACAAATACGAATAAAGAACAGCTGTATATCGATTACTCTTTAAAAGAAGTGATGCAAGCGGAAAACATTTTAAATGATTATTTGGCATTTTMAAAGCCTCAGTCAGAACATATGATTTATTCGGATTTAAAGGAAGAAATCCAGTGTGTAAAGGATATGTTGCTACCATATGCGACCACCCATAATGTCGAAATCCATCTTTCTTTTTCTAATACTTTGAAAAAAGAGTTTGACCAAAATCAAATGAAGCAATGTTTGCTTTATTTGCTGAATAATGGCATCATGTCCATGAAAGACAAGGGAGGTATTCTTTCTATTGTCATAAAAGAGGAAGAAAAGAATATCGTCATCCGAATAACAGACGATGGAATCGGTATGACACAAGAGGAACTACTACATCTTGGGAAGCCCTATTATTCCTTTAGCAAAGAAGGAACTGGTCTTGGTATGCTGATGGTGTATGGAACAATCGTTAAGTTAAATGGGAGTATTGATGTTGAKAGTATAGTAGGAGAAGGCACAATATTTAATATTGCTATTCCTACATAGAGATGAGTAAAAGGATGTGCAAATTTGCACATCCTTTTATATTGTAGGCCATATAGGGATACTG